>JAYVOT010000097.1:0-2583 GCA_043757795.1 Chthonomonadaceae bacterium
AATACTTTCACAGCCCCTTCAACACTGGGATTCCGAGCCGTCTGTACCGGACAATTCATTCTATGACGCATTCCTCCGTCGGGAAGAACCCCAGTGAACACAGAATGCGCGGCTCCTGCGGCTCCGTTTCTTCTTCGATCACGCTAAGTCGCCCCTCTTCGCGAAGGCTAAGAATGAGTTTGATGAGGTCTTCGTCCGGCGCGTTCGTGCGAAGCGCCCGATTGATTTGATCGGCGGCTCGGCTTGTCAGGCGGTAGACGTAGAGGGTCTGTACGCAGTTCTCCAAACCTTCCAAATCGACAAAAAGACTTGGCTTCTTTTTGAGCTTGTCTCGAAAGGCGATCAGACGTTCCCATGCTCTACGTCTTGCGCTTCTTGGTTGCCCTAAGGCTCCGGTTCCGGCGACCTCCTCTTCCAGTGCATGACTGACTGCGGTTTGAACCAAATTGTGATGCAACGGGTGTCTCGGCAAGCCGAGAGTATCCGGTGCGCACTGCGCCGCCTGCAGAATCGCAGAGGGCGACTGCGAGACGATCATGCGATTCGCCGCGATGCGAACAAGGGCGTCCGTGCCTTCGTCCGTTTTGAGATAGACCATGACGCCCGGCTGTCCCTCCGCGCGTCCTGCGCCGTGAGGCTTTGAAGCATAAACGACATTGGGCAGATTCTCGACTTGACTTTTAACCCCGGGGTTCGCCTTGATGGCGCTGTTCCATATTTGCAAGGCTTCGCTGCTCAGATCGACCTCAGAGTCCCGATTATCGTCAAGAGCGCTTGAGTTTTCCGTGTAAAGGTCTCGAATCAAGCTCTCGTCCGTCTCCCCGAAAAATGATTCGTCCGAGCCGATCACTTCCGAGTTCGATTCCAGGCGTTGTTGCAACCGACGTTGCAATCGTATCACTTTTTCCACGCCCTCTGCGGGAAGAAAAGAGTAGACTCGGATCGTGTCGCTCTGTTGCCCGATTCGATCCACGCGGCCCGCGCGTTGAATCATCCGAATGATCGCCCAGGGAAGATCGTACTGCACGACTATGGCGGCGTCCTGAAGATTTTGCCCTTCGGAGAGGGTATCTGTGGCGATAAGTACGTTTAGTTCCGCCTCGCCCGGCGAAAACTTATGTTCGTTGCTACGAGGGCTGAAGCGACTCGCCATCAGAGTCGGATCGGCGGTCTGCGCCGTCACCGCAGCGATGTTCTTGACATTGCGCTTTCGGAGTTCCGCGTTCAGGTAGAGAACCGTGTCTGCGAACTGCGAGAAAACGATCGCCTTCTCATTCGGGTGAGTCTCCTTCAGGAGAGCCTCTAGAGCGGCGAGCTTCGCATCGCCTTCCGGTTTCCAACTGCCGGAGTCCTTCAACAGTTCAAGCAGGCTTTCGACGTCCTGTCGCAAAGTCCGTGCCAGCTCTTTTTTGAAGAATCGGGCGGGAATCCACTTGAAGCGCGATTTATACTTCGTTCTGTAAAGATCATACGCTTTCAGCGCGCGCGCCTCATAAGACGCCACCGATTGCGCAGATATGGGCGAAGCGGACTCGCTCGCTTCTTCCCCCCCGCCTGTGAACCCGCCGACTGACGCGAGGTAGTTGTCTGTGTCTTCGGTGTACTCTTCATAGTTTGCAGACGCTTCGGGCGCGTCCGAGTCGGTATCCGTGCGAGACGAGTCCAGAAGTTCGCTCTCTTGAGTTCCTATGGGCAGGGGCTGATCGGTTTCTATTGCGTGGAGGCTGATCAGATTTCGTAGAATATGGCGCTCTAATGAGAGCAGAAAACTGTGCCCGCTCGATTCAAGCCTTTTGAAGAGATTCGTCCGGCAGAACCCCATCAGACGCTTGCCCGCTCGTCCCAAATCGTCGAGGAGTCTCTGCTCCGAAGCGGTTGCATCCCTTGATTTTCTTTCGTCCACATAGTTTCCAAGCCCGTAGCGCGGGAGCGAAAGCGCGTTGATGATGTCAACGATTCGATCTTGATAGAGCCGGGCGTACTGATCGTCGGCGTTGTTGTCGTCCAATGCAAAAGCGAGGTTGCGGGGCAGTCTTTTCGGGAAGTACGATCTGCCGCCTTCAATGGAAACATAGTGGCGACCTTTTTCAACATCGTATTTCGCGTAGTTCTGAATGATGAACTGCCGGGTTCTTCGAACCATGTACAATCTCATCAAGTCTCGCCAATCCTCAGGGTGCTCCGACTTTTCAAATGCGGTGAGGCTTCGAGCCGATGCCTGAAACCGTGCTGAGAACTCCTGTTCGTTGGCGGTTTGGAAAAACTTTTCCGGTCGAATGCCCAGATCTTGTTTCTCATCAAGGAACAATCTCAACTGATTGCCAAGATCCGAATAAATCTTATTGTAGGGCGTGGCGGTCAGCAGGAGGCATCGGCTATCGTTGCGTTCAATGTAATCTCTCACCGCCTGATATCGTTTGCCTTCCCGGTTTCGCAGGTTATGGCTCTCATCTATGAGCACAAGTTTGTGGCGTCGCAACTCCGGCAGTCTCGTTATGGCTTTGCTGAGCGATACCACCTCCGCTTTGAGATTGTAGAGACTGATCTGCTGTTCCCACATTGAAGTCAGGTTCTTAGGGCAGA
>JAYVOT010000098.1:0-2582 GCA_043757795.1 Chthonomonadaceae bacterium
GAAAGCGGAGCGCAAACTTGGGAGACCGGAAAACGAACTGGAGCGAGTCGCTTTTTTCTCGGGCAGTTACAAGCGGAGTTACGCCCTCTTGCCCACTGAAAAAACTCCTGCGATGATGCTTTCGGGCATCCCTATGCATCGAATCAAAGATATCGACCCGATGGAAAGCTCGCTACGAATGGTGCGAGCGATCAGCCCAATTTTTGGGAAGGTTTTGGACACGACGACAGGGTTGGGATACGTGACGATAGGGGCGGCGAGAACCGCTGCGCAGGTGGTGACGATCGAACTCGATCCGGCAGTCATCGAAGTTTGCAAACGAAATCCCTGGTCTCAAGAGCTTTTCAACAACCCCAAAATTCAGCAACGAATCGGGAGTTGCGAGGATGAAATCGAGATGCTGGAAGCTGACTCCTTTCATAGAGTCTTCCACGATCCGCCTACGTTTCAACTGTCCGGCGAACTCTACTCGGAGAAATTTTATCGCCAACTCTACCGAGTGATGAAAAAAGGCGGAAAATTATTCCATTACATCGGCGACCTCCGTAGTCCGCAAGGACACAGCGTATCGAAAGGCGCGACGATGCGTCTGCAGAACGTCGGTTTTTCACAGGTCAAACGCACTCAGGAAGCTTACGGTCTCACAGCGATCAAAGAGGAGATCAAAAAGTTTTTCTGATCGTATTTAGTTTCAATAACTGTTTCCGCCGAAAATCCAATCCGTTTTCCCCACCCTCCGCACATACGAAAGAAGGGGATTGACCTTTCTCTGGTGAATACTACCTTAACTATCAAATGAAAATTGGCGCCATTAGGTTTTTGCGACGATTCAAAGACGTCTGGTCGGCTATCGAATAGACAAAAAATGAGAGGGGTGTGAGATGAAGGAGACCCTTGCCGCGCTATATGCGTTGCAACAACTGGACAGTTCTATCGAAACGCTGAAAAAGAGCTTTGACGCTCTCGACCCCGGGAAACAGGAGTCGACAGCTTATAGGGCCGCAAAGTCCGCTCACCAAATCGCGGAAAGCGAGCTTCAAGCCGCAAGAGCTTCTCTGAACGACGCCGATTTGGAGTGCAAATCGAAAGAGAGCAAACGGGCTTCCGAAGAGAAAAAACTTTACGGCGGGAAGATTACGAACCCGAAGGAGTTGTCTGCGCTGCAGATGGAAGTGGAGAGTTTGGAACGTCAGCGAGACGCCCTTCAGGAGAAGCAGGTCGAGTTGCACGCTGAGTTGGACAGGCGTCATGCATTAGAGGTACAGGCGAAAGCAACTTTCTCTGCTGCGGAATCCGCGTTGCGTGTTAAGAAGGCGTCCTACAAAGAAGAGTCGGCAACAATTTTGGCGCAGGCGACGGAGTTGATTGACAAGCGCGGCGAATTTATGAAGCCAATTTCCGCCGCCCTCCTCAAAAACTACGACTTATTGAGAAACAACAAGAAGGGACTAGCCATCGTCGCGATAGAAGACAACAACGCTTGCGGCGGTTGTAAAATGGGGCTTCCTTCCACAATCGTTCGGCAAACTGCGAAGTTCGAGCAGTTAGTCTACTGCGAAAACTGTTTTCGAATTCTGATCGTCGTTCAAAGATGAGAGTCGTGTCATTTCACACCATAATTCACTTGTAACTGCAACCCCGGCGACGGGGTTGATTTTTTTCGGGACTCAAAACGCTATTTTGGTTGATATGCGCTTAGCGTCTTTCTCCATCTACTGGTAGCCGTACTTCCCGCCGAAGCCATCTTATGGGTCGTCTCGAAGTTGGCGGAATACCTCACCCTGTATGCGTTGTAGCTAGCGGAGGTGACGACGTTCGCGTTTTGATTGACGCGGTAGGCGGTAATTTCGAAGAAAGGATTCGCAGAGGGTGCGCCCAATGCTGTCAATGGAACGTTTGAGGGCGATTAGATTTGAAGTTTCAGTTGTTGAGAAGTTATGGAACAACTTCTAGCGCGAAGTTGTTCGCAAGTCGGTAGATGTAGAAGTCGCTGTCAATCGTGAATATCTTGTTTTCGCCGCGGCTCTCCATCGTTGCGATCAGTGAAGCATCTGCCAAATCCATAGGTACGTTTTGGTACTGCCTCATCAAGGCGTGCATTCTGTCCGCTTCAACTTTAGAAATTTCCATGATTTGCAAGCGACCAGAACTGCTTAGAGACCAGAGGCGTTCTTGAAAGCGATAACTTCCTGTCTTGCCCAACAAGTAGATTGCTTCCGTAAAACATGGCCAAGTTGTCAACAGCGGACCAGACGGCAACTTTTTTGCTGCATTTAAGCAAAGGACGTGTTTGGGATCGCGCATGTCCAAAAGAGCGACTAATACCCCGGTGTCCGTAGGAGTCATAGTTTTCCTTCACGCCTCTTTTGCAAAAGACCCTCTGTGAATGTTTCACGGACATTTTCCGACATTCTCGCGCCGCCTGGAACGATCTCCCCGCTGTCCAGGCAACCTATATATTCCCCCAAAAAATCGGCTAAATTGCCCGTGCGAGGTTCCGGAGGAGCGATTTCAGAAATAAACAGGCTTCGCAATTTGTCAAGCGTGAATATTTCGGGGGTTGTTCCCTCAAGTCGCGCTTG
>JAYVOT010000099.1:0-2582 GCA_043757795.1 Chthonomonadaceae bacterium
CAACGACCTTCTCAAACACTTCTTTCAGGACGCCAATCTTTGGAAAACAGTCGTCATGAACTCGGAAGTTAAAAGAAACGCTTTCAAATCTCTTTCGGAAATTCCCAAAATAATAAACCCCAACTCCCCTTCCCATTTTTTCTCGACATTGCAGTATGCGATTATGAATCCTGCAAAACTCTCGACTGAAAACGCGATCAAAATCAGAAAAATCTCCGAATGGTTTCAATCGGAACTCCCCTATCTCGTTTTGAACGCTTACTCAAAAGAGCTGAACAACGTCAGACCGCAAGACACGTTGCTTGTCGAGGCGAATTCGTTCATCAATGAGGGTTGGAGCCATTTTGGAAACGACATTGCCGAGAGGTGGATGAAGACGGGTCAAACGGTTCAGAAACAGACTGCTGATTGGCTCAAGGTGGCTGGATTTGCATATTCGCTCGCCACAGGAGCCTCAAGGGAGCAAGGGGCGATCGACAAAGCGCTTGCGGAATTAGCCGAGGGTTGGTCTTTGGAGAGACAAGCCGCCGTAGATAGAAACATCTTGCGCCTCGCCGCGTATGAGATGCTCTACGAAGAGAAAACTCCGGCGAGCGTAGCCATAAATGAGGCGGTGGAGCTTGCAAAAAAGTACAGTTCCGCCGAATCCGGACGCTTCGTGAACGGAATTTTAGGCGCTCTCGCCTTGAAACTGTCTGGAAAAGCAGCGGTTTTAGAAGAAGACGCAGCGGAGAATATCGAGTTGGAGTTTGATTCGGAGGAACAGGAAACGCTTGAAGGGGAGGAATGAGATTTAACTCGACCATTCTGAAAGTTATCTGATTGCGTGTCCAATTGCTAATATTCAACATGTGAATATTTGGATTTTGGACGTTCCGGAGACGGCTCTTTTGAGCGCCTGAAATAGACTCCAAGAATTGGCGGAGTTTCGCGTTTGTCCTTCGGACAGTTCTCGCGTTTGTAGGATGCCCATTTATTCGCCGGGCGCTTTCTGCGCTCGGCTCCTCGTATCGGAATTTGACAGGGAGTTTGAGATGAGCGACGCTGTTTTATTGGATGGAAGCGCGACTTCGCGCACGATACGTGCTGAAATCAAGGCTAGAGCCAAGACGCTACTTTCGCAACGCGGAATTACGCCGCATCTTGCCGCAGTTCTCATCGGCGCTGATCCCGCTTCCGAAACGTATGTGAGTATGAAACAAAAAGCTTGCGGATGGGTGGGAATCGGTTCTAGCGTCCACAGGTTGCCTGCATCCGCCACTCAGGAACAGGCGGAGGAGTTGGTTTCGGGACTAAATGCCGACTCTGCAGTACACGGCATATTGGTTCAGCATCCGCTTCCGAAACATCTGCATGAAACGGCTGTTCTCGACATAGTTTCACTGGAAAAAGACGTGGATGGGATCAGCAGGTCAAGCCTCGGCGGACTGATGAACGGCGAACTCTCTTTTCCTTCATGCACTCCTGCAGGCATCATCGAACTGCTGGACCGCTATCAAATCCCAATCGAAGGGAAGCGTGCCGTGGTCGTCGGCAGAAGCATCATCCTCGGCAAGCCCGTCGCGCTGATGCTTCTGAATCGAAACGCAACCGTGACGATCTGCCACTCTCGCACTCCCAACCTTGCTGAATTCACACGCAAAGCGGACATACTTGTCGCCGCCGTAGGGAAACCGGAACTGATCCGAGGCGACATGCTCAAACGGGGCGTTGCGGTCATTGACGCTGGCTATAATCGTGTTGAGGGTCGTTCAGGGGATGTCGGCGACGTTGAGTTCAAGTCAGCCGTTTCGGTCGCCTCATACATCACGCCTGTTCCCGGCGGCGTCGGTCCTATGACGATCGCGATTCTGCTGAGAAACACTCTTGAGGCGGCAGAGCGGTTCGCCGTATCCGGATTCGTGTAGATTGATAATTCCTCACGCCTCCATTTGATCATCGGAAGTGATGATTTTATAGAACTTAGCCTGTTTCGGAATCGAGTTATACTAAATTTATGTGTTTGTCAGAGATATCGTCTGTCTTTGAACTGTATCGCCATTTTACAATTACACTTCTAAACTAATTTTTTCACTAATTGAACTGTTTATTTATAGTTTTACTCCATACTACTGATCGTACTTCTCCTTACCTTGCAAAAAAGCCGGATGAGTTTCAATCGCTCTTGCGGAGTAATATGCTGATAAGGACTTAGAACGACCATAGTGAACCCACTATCAATTTATGATTGAAGAAAGTGCCGCGCCGTTGTCAAATTACCGCCATGCGGTTTCGAATTGTAGAGCCGCGGATAAATTCCTGTCCTGCAATTATGTGTCACTCGGACATTCGCTCTAAACTCTTGTGCATTGCCTGAAGACCCAATCGGCTCAGCGCAACTTCTTTTCTCGAAGAAGTGCGTCTGCCCATTTTTCCTGCGCTTCGGACAAGGGAGGAAACGGCTCGGAGGCATAATCTATCTGACCTGCATAGGCTCCTTCCTCATAATTCCTGTCGAATACAGCCTGCAAATCCAGCGCGACATCTGGAACGCCTACATCCAGAGGAACCGCAACGCAAGGAAGTCTGTCGTTTAGTTTTGT
>JAYVOT010000100.1:0-2570 GCA_043757795.1 Chthonomonadaceae bacterium
CGGCGGTCATCAGCCGAATTAAAATTCTCTCCGACCTAAATATCGCCGAGCGTCGCCTGCCTCAAGACGGCAGAATGCGAATTCGAGCGGCGGGCAGGCAAATTGATCTCCGAATTGCGACGATCCCCACAGTCTATGGCGAGAGCGTCGTCATGCGAATCCTCGACAAACAGACGGCGATGATCGGGCTGACCGAGCTTGGCATGGAACGAGACATGTTCGTGAAGTATCGTCGCCTTATTCAAGAGCCGCATGGCATCATTCTCGTCACAGGACCTACAGGTTCCGGCAAAACGACTACTCTGTACGCGTCTCTCAGCGAGATCTATAGCGTTGAGAAAAAGGTCATCACCGTCGAAGACCCGGTAGAATATCAAGTAAACGGAGTGAGCCAGATTCAGGTGAATCCGCAGATCGGACTCACCTTTGCAAGCGGACTGCGAAGCATCGTGCGCCAGGACCCGGACATCATCATGGTCGGCGAGATTCGTGACCATGAAACGGTGGAAATCTCTATACATGCCGCTCTTACCGGCCATCTCGTCTTCTCGACTCTGCACACGAATGACGCCGCCGGCGCTGTCAGCCGTCTTTTGGACATGGGAGCTGAGCCTTTTTTAGTGGCAAGTTCGCTAATTGGCACGGTGGCGCAACGCCTGGTGCGCGTCAACTGCATTCACTGTCGGGAGCCTTATGTTGAAAAACCGGAAGTCCTTCGCGAGATCGGCATCGACCCGGAGATCGTCAAGCGCGAACCCTTGATGCGCGGAAAAGGTTGCCCTGAATGTCGGGGAGTCGGTTTCAAAGGACGAAGCGGAATCTATGAGTTCATCGCAGTGGACGAAAGCATTCGTCGGCTCATCATCGACCGATCGCCTTCCTCCGCCATCAAGTCACACGCCATAAAAACGCAGGGAATGCACAGCATGCTTGCAGACGGCAGAGAGAAAATCCTGCAGGGGCACACCACGATCCAAGAGGTGTTGAGGGTCTGTCAACGAGAAGATTATGAACTGTAATCTCAAGTTAAGAACTTGGGGTGCACAATAAGAGGGCAGGGAGTCGAGGGCATAGGGCAAGGAAAGCAATCCTGCAGAGCCGAGCTTTTAAAAACCCGTCTATGAGGCGCTTTGCGCCAGCCTTCCTGCGTCGGGAGTGTTTCAAAGTCGTTTACTGTCACAACAGGTGAGCGGCAGAGAACTTTCGGGAGAGGTTGGGCGAGGCTTTCCCATCGCGCGAAGGTAGGTTTCTAAAATTCAGGGGCGGACTTCAGTCCGATGTTTTGCGAAAAATATTTAGGAGCGTAGATGCCGGATTTTACTTACGAAGCGTTGGATAAGGGAGGAACTGCGACGACCGGCTCGATCTCTGCAAGAGACAGCGCGGAGGCGGCTGTTCGTGTTCGACAGCTCGGCGTCTTTCCTACAAAGATCTTGCAGGGCAAACAAGATACGGAAAAAAGTTCTCTTCTGCAGAGCGCAGGAGGAGCGATCGCCGCCGAAAGCGCCGCCTCCTCGTTCGGGGCAAAAAAAGTAAAGCGCCTTGAAGTTCTCTTATTCACGAGAGAGATGGCAGACCTCCTCGACGCAGGTCTTCCGATGGATCGCGCGTTTTCCGTGCTGATAGACCAGAGTGAAAGTCCTGTTATGAAAGCGATGCTCGTTGCGCAACAGGGAGACATTCGAGCCGGTCAGCCTCTGTCGGAAGCGCTTGCGAAATATCCCCGCGAATTTGCAAAGTTATACGTCAATATGGTGCGCGCCGGTGAGGTTTCAGGGCAGTTGGCGGGCGTTATGCAACGCCTTGCGGAATTCATGGAAAAAGAACAGGTGCGTCGAAGCCAAATTTCAGCGGCTCTGACCTATCCTGCGGCTCTGATAACCATCGCAATCTCCGCCGTCACGTTTCTCCTGACCTTCGTCATTCCGAAATTGTCGGGAATCTTCAAAGACCTCGGTTCAGACCTGCCGCTGCCGACTCAAGTTCTTCTGGGACTGTCTTCGTTTCTTTCTCATCAATGGTGGCTCGTACTTCTGATGATCATGGGCGCGTTCTTCGGATTTCGATATTGGCTGAGAACGGAAGCCGGACGCAAGACCTTTGATGCGCTTCTCCTGCAGATCCCGCTCTTCGGCGAACTGAACCGCAAAATCATCTCCACAAGGCTGGTCCGAACGCTCGGGACTCTTCTGGGCGGCGGAGTCCCGATTTTGGAGGCGCTGGAAATTTCAGCGAACGCAGTCGGTAATGTAGTTGCGACGGACGCGATACTGCAGGCTCGCGGCGGAGTTCGGCAAGGAGAAACGTTGCATGAGTCGATGGAACGTACGGACATCTTTCTTCCGGTCGTCAAACACATGACTTCGGTAGGGGAGGAGACCGGAAGGTTGCCGCAAATGCTGATTCGGACAGCGGATACGCTGGATTTTGAAGTGGACAACACAATGCGACGCCTTACTTCGCTCGTCGAACCGTTAGTGGTCGTTCTAATGGGAGGCTTCGTTGGCTTCGTAGTCCTCTCGATTCTGCTCCCGATTTTCCAGGCGAACTCGTTGGTGAAGTGAGGTTCC
>JAYVOT010000101.1:0-2566 GCA_043757795.1 Chthonomonadaceae bacterium
AGCGCTCAACGCCCTACGTCCGCTTCATAAAGAACTTTCAGCGTGCGGGGCGGGATCGCTATCCGAAGTTTACGACGGTTCAGAACCGCATCGCCCCAATGGTTGCATTGCACAGGCATGGAGCGTCGGTGAAACGTTGCGAGTATGGAAGATGTTGCAAGGATGAAGAGAAATATTAAGATGACAATGATCAAGCATGTCTCAAATATTGTAGGACTGATCGCCGTTCTTTTTCTTTCCTGGGGTCATGTCGTCGCGGCTCAGGAGAAAAAAATGGAGTACTTTGAGCGCAATGTCTCCGAAGCGGATACGATTCGGACTGAGCAGGTTCAGGAGCTTGACGGGTACATCACAGCGTTAAAGACGAATAAGTCTCGATTAAAATCGCTTTTCACACCGGACTATCGTTCGGATAAGGCGTTTGAATCTTCTAAGAAGAGACTGTTGGAGGCGTTCAAAAGCAGTATTGGCTATCCCATTCCGGGCGAAACGCCAATCGACCTTCCGATTTTCACTCTGATGGGCGAAGATGGAATTGGAACTTACTACCGAGCGAAGATCCCTGTTGTGAAGGGCATAAGCTGCGATGGAATCTACATCATCCCGAAAGGTTTGAAGGCGCGCGCTCCCCTTATCATTTCGATGCACGGCGGAGGCGGTTCGCCGGATGTCGCGCTATTTCATGGCGGCGGCAACTACAACGATATGGTGCGCGGGGGCGTGAAACGCGGATACTGCGTGTTCGCCCCGACGCACCTCTTTCAGGCAAAAGGATTTCCCAACGACATTCGGAATCAGATCGACGAACGAATGCGACTCGTCGGCACAAGCCTTACTGCCGTCGAAGTCGCGAAAATCTCTCGCAGCCTGGATGTGTTGTTGAAGCGTCCTGAGATCGATCCGAAACGAGTTGGAATGGTCGGCCTCTCATACGGCGGTTATTACTCTCTCATGGCGGCAGCCCTCGATCCGCGTATCAAGGCGTCCGTTTCGAGTTGTTACTTTGGAGTTCAGGAGTTTCGCTATGCGGAGCGTGAGTTGAACATTCCAAGCGACTTCAAATTCAAAGATCGTTTCAGTCTTTTCCTCGACTCCGAGGTTGTCGCGCTCATCTGCCCGCGCGCTCTGGAGATTCAGGCGGGAGATAAAGATGATGCGGCTCACAGGGAAGGCGGCGTAGCGCTCGCACCCGCTTCAAAAGCCTATTACGATAAATTAGGTCGGAGCGATCTATTTCGATGGGTGATATTTCAGGGTCAACATGAGTTCAACGACGCATCCGCCTGGGAGTTTATCGGTAAACATTTGTAACGCATGCGCTCCACGCCATCCCAAATAGGCGACCTTGCCTCTGATAGCGCCTGCCCCCAATTTCGGCGACCATGCCCCCCAGGCGATAGCGCCTACCCTCAACTTTGGAGGGAAGAGGCTGCGCTGTTGATTTGCAACTGAAAAAAGGAGTTTCGAATTGAGTACGACAGAGAGCATTCGAGTCCAATTGGATTATCCGTTGGAACACGTCAAAGAACCGATCATTTATCATCTAGTGAAGGACTACAATTTGATTCCCGACATTCGCCGGGGCGCTATCGACGTCCATACCGGAGGAATGCTCGTGTTGCAGATTGAAGGGTCGCGGGAAGATTTGGAGGCGGGTATCGCCTGGATGAGAGGTCTCGGCATCACTGTCGCCGATGTCGGCGATGGAACTTCCTGGACAATATAGGGAGAAGAGGGTAGCGGGCGAGGGGTAGGGCGGTAAATAAAGGCATGTCCAAGTATTAGCGCTCTGGTTGCTTTCCTTTTTTAACGTACCGGCTCCTTTGAAAATCGAATTCCCAGTAATAAATTCCCGGTCTCGGCGGCGTTCCGCCGTCAGTGCTTTGCACAGGAGAGAAGTTAAAGATAGCCGCGAAGCGCTGACGAGACCTCTGTTCGAAGCCTGAAGTAGCGCTTGTCGGTTCTCTCCTTCAATTTTCATTCAATTGCGGTTTAAAAGCTCCGGATTGAACGCATTCCGTCCATAGCTCCGATTTAGTTCTTATTAGGAGGCGCATGAGTTGTGGACGAGTATGGGCGTCACTTTAACTTTGCGCTTAGGATGCGAACCATTCTCGCAAATGCGTGGAGATGCATCTTTAGGATTTCCGCATCAAGTTCTCCAAGTAGATCGTAGGATTGCTTCCCTTTTGCATAGGGTGTTTTACAAGTCCTAGTCGCGTTTTCGAGCGAACCCAAAACGTCTTTTCTTTCACGATTCTCAAGTTCCAGCAAAGAAATCAGAGATTTTTCCTTCAACTCGTTTTTGAAATGCTTCTTAAGCGCAGTTCGATCCGCCACGATCCAAGTCTCCATCGAAGTCGTCATCAAGAAAACCTGTTCATCTGAGATACCGGTCGGCATTTTCCAATTATCTCGTATTTCAAGGTGCGCCAAAGGCTCATCGACATCTTTGACAGGTTCTTCACTATCAACAATCAATGCGAATTAGACTGCACTATTGGAATTGTTAGCTGTCTTGAAATCATCGAAAGCGCTATTGCGGCTTCCGCATGCTTTGATTCGA
>JAYVOT010000102.1:0-2561 GCA_043757795.1 Chthonomonadaceae bacterium
GTGCGGCATTTTGTGCGAGATGAGCGTCGACCAGATCATCAGGACGTTCCACAACCCTATGTGCATGAAAATCGTTTTTTTCACAATTTGATGCAAAGCAAGCCAGACAATCCCGGCGACTCCGAAAACGAGATAGACGAGGTTCATATCCGTTTGTGAAGAGGTAGATGCGAGCCATGCCGCTCCGGCGCCCGCGAGCGCGGAGCCGCCTGACAGCAGAAGCGGAATCGTTTTGAAAGCCTCCCCTTTTGCATCGAAGCGTTGCGTCAACCAGAGAACTCCCGCCCAGAAGAGACCCGTGAAGGCGACGCACAGTGAGAACAACTCCCAACTCAGCGACGGCATTCCAGCCTGTCTCCACAACGACGTCTGCGCTAGAAACAGATGCAGAATGAGTGCGTACATCGTCAATGAAAAAAGCGCGAATGAGCTTTGATTGCGTGCGCTTCCGAAGAGAGCCGCATAGCTCAGGGAGTAGGCGGCGAGCGTGACGCTCAGCAGATTTTTGAAATGTTCGCTCCGAGCCGACGTTCCAACTCCATTCGCCCAAACCCCGAAGCCGGAGTTCGATGCAAAGCTGCAAGAAAGTAAGACTGAAATAGCCAGGAAGAGAATCGAGAACGCAACTGCCGAATTCCGAGTCGGCTTTCCAAGAAACGCCTCCTCCTCTTCGGAAACCCGTTTTCCTGCAACGTACATCATGACGAAAAGCGGAAGGAGCCATAGCGCAAGATTTTCTAGGGGAGGATGCAGGAGAAGAACCGTCGCCCGGAGGCACGAACCCGCAAGAGCGAGGCAAGCGATTCGCACCGGACTTGCAGACTGCGACGATCTGGAAAGTTGAACCAGGAATGGGATCGAGGCGAGTCCTCCTGCTATCCAGAGAAGGTCGGTCAAGCTACCATGCGATCTTTCCAGCGTTGAAAACCCGTTTTGAAGATAGAAGTTTAGACCGAAATTTGAAATCCAGACAAGAAAGCCGAGGACTGAGAGTTCCGCCTCCTTTATTCTGAAGGAGAGAGCCAGAATTGCGCCCGCGCTCACGAGGCTAAAGCATGACCAGTACATTCCAACCGATTGGACGCCTGAACTGGACGAGATCATGATGAATGCGCCAGTCAGGATCGTGATCGAAAGTAAGCCTAAAACGGAAAGCAGGCTTCGATCCCGCCAGGCGTTTAGCGCGAAGAGCGTGAATGACCCGCATAATGTCGCAAAGTAGAACCCGAAAGTCGTCGGACCTGGCTTCTGATAGAAGGCGGAGGTGAGCAGACAAACGATGGCGGAGAGGAGCGAGATGAAAAGTCCGCCCTCTTTCAACAGCTCCTCCCAGTTGAAAGAAGATCGGTCAAGAGCTTTTGAGGCGGAGGGGATTCGTTTCAGCAGGGTCCCGCCAAATGCCGGAAGCGCCGAGTATATCAGCAACCCGAACCCATAAGCCCAGGGTTCGGCTCGAAGGCGAAAGAGGGCGGCGATAAGCGCGAATCCCCATTGAATAAGCGCGGCGAAACCCCAATTTCTCTCTGATCGCCAGAAGGCGAGCAGCCACCCTGAGCAACCTGCGACTATTGAAATCCCCAGCGCAATTATCGCTTCGTTCAGGTTCGCAGGGGTCATTGGAGAGAGGACGAACACGAGAGTCATCAAAACGGCTAGTCCGCCTGAAACCGCCAGCGCAACCTGCCCGGTTCTCATCCAGGCGCTTTTCAACGCGTCGCCCGCGACGCTTTTCAGCTTCTCGTCGTATCTTGCAAGGCAAAGCGAAAAGAGAGCTAAGGTCAGTGTGAGCAGATCGAAGGTTGTCCATTGAAATTGAAAACGATGAGTCCTGATCGTTCCTATCAACATGCTTGCCAGGAAGAACAGGGAGGCTGGCAAAACTAAACCGGACTCTTGTAGGGTCTGCGCCCCTACTGCGTACATAAGCCCGGCAAGAAGCGCGACAAGTGCGAGTTCCGATCTCAAATCGCCGGTTTGAAAAGCGAAGTCGACAGCTGCGAATAGTATTGTGATTGCAACTCCAAAATGCGCCCAGAGCGCCCAGGCGGAACTCCACGAAGCGGCAATTTCCTGCGAGGCGTTTTTTTCCTCTTTGCTTTTTTTCGACATGAAAAGCGATACGCCCGCAAGGAGCAGGAAGGCGATGCCGAAAAGCGGCAAGGGAGTCGGCAGAAAGCCTTCATAATGCCATATAAGAGTTCGAATTTCTTGGAGGGTTGCGAAGAGCGCGCTTGTTGCGCAACTCATGAAAAGATGCAGCGAGGGAAGCTCTTTGCGTTTTTTGAAAGAAAGTCCGGCAGTGATCGCGGAAAGAGAGACTCCGGCTAGAAACACGCTTTTGAAGGGCGCAGGATTTCCGAACGCCCCAACCCAATAGCGATTGATTGCGAGGAGATCGAACGCAAGCAGCCCGCAGGCGAAGGCTCGATACACGAAGGAAGCCCAATCGTTCTCTAGACGAGTACGAACGCCAAATCGCCAGAACATGAAAGTCAAAGCGATAGGAATCGCCGGAACGCAACGAATCGCGATCTCGCCGAATTCGTGCCATGCGACAAGCC
>JAYVOT010000103.1:0-2558 GCA_043757795.1 Chthonomonadaceae bacterium
CGAGAGTCGGAAAATGCGTTTGGAAAAGGTTTGCCGTGAACTTGCTTGCAAGAACGAGGAACTCGAAATTGAAAATGACAACTTGAAGTTGTCGCTGGAAAATTGGGAGCGTCTCGCTTTGACGGATGCAATGACTGATATCCCGAACCACAGGGCTTTCAGGGAGAGGATTTCGCTGGAAACGGCGCGAGCTGAGCGATACGGCTATCCGCTCATACTCCTCATCATTGATGTAGACAACTTCAAAAATTACAACGATACTTTCGGGCATCCTGCCGGCGATTCACTGCTTAAAAGGCTTGCCGAAACTTTGAGCGAAAATATTCGTGAAGGCGATTTCATCTCCAGGTATGGGGGGGAAGAATTCACTGCAATTCTCCCGCAAACGGATATCCATAACGGACGAAGCGTAGCAGAGAGACTGAGAATCGCTGTGGAGAGCTTTCAGTTCGAGCATCGGTCAATCACGATCAGTATCGGAGCGGCGGAGTATGGTCTTGATGCCGTTGACGCGCCGAACCTGACCAATCAAGCGGATCGTGCGCTTCTAACCTCAAAACGACTTGGAAAGAACAGATTGACTTTCTATCGTGAGATGGAAACTTCAAAACCGCTTAGAGAGTTCGAGTTCGTTCAGTAGAAATCAGTTTGTCCAAAATAGCCCTCTCCTGAAAACGGAGAGGGTTATTTTTTCGAGTCGAACGATTATGATTTACGCCGTTTGTTGCGAGGCGCGCAACATATCCAGAAATATACTGCTCTTTAGTTCCCGGTCAGTTCGTTCCCGTAAATATCTCCTTAAAGACTTTGCAATTTCCGCACAACTCTTATCGGAGGGTGATAAGGAGAGGAGAAGGCTTTTTCTTGCCGTTTGAAGAGTTAGAAGGTGTTCAAGGGTCTCCGGCAATATCGAAAATGAGTCCTCCGTTTGAAAGCGATGATTTCTGCACAATACTCCTCCGAGAGTAGGACTAAAACCCAGGGAACCGCTATTTGGATCTTCCCCGCACATGACGCACACGTTCAATTCAGGCGCATAGCCAAGTATTTCCAACAAACGCATTTCAAATGCGTGAACGAGCATATCCATTCTGGCAGCGTTCTCGGTCAGAAGTGAGAGTGCGGCAATTATTAAATCAAAAAGCCGTACGCTGTCGCTGGCATCTCTCTCAACTGTGAATCTATCCAGAAGTTCGCAATAGTAGGTCGCTCGCGTCAGCCGTTCCAAGTCGTTTCTCAGAGAGGGGAAGGCTTGTTTGATTTCTACTTGAGAGATCACATCGATCGATTTCCCGACGCCTAATAAAAAGCGGGACTCAGTGAACATCTCCGTCGCCCCGCTCGAACGACTGCTGCTCTTGCGAGCGCTTTTCGCGACGGCGGAGAGTTTCCCGTACTCTCTGGTAAAGAGAGTCAGTATGCGGTCCGTCTCTCCGGAACTGACTCGATGTAAAACTATCCCTTGCGTTTGATAAGAAGCCATTTTATCTCACATTGTAAATTGCCGGCGGTAGAGAGCGAATCGACGTTGCAATTGAAGCAGCGAAAAACGGGAAACATCGTTCACCAATCTCCTTGAAGTAGAAAAGTCGGCGATGTCTGCAACTTTGACATCATGAGCGCCCATCGTTGCAGTAGTACGTTCAAACCATAAAATTTTGCCATCTTCCACACGTACGAGCGTGCCTATCGCGACCGCTCTCGCTTCGCGATTCGCTATGACAGGCGCAATTCTCGTTGAGCGTTTAGAGTTGGACGAAACTCTGTCTACTCTGGAAAATTCCGCTTCCTTTGACAAGGCGGCGGCGGAAGAGAGTTCAATATCCGAAACTTTTGAAAGCATCACAAAATCAGTTCGCGTCAATCTGCCAAGAGCTTGAATATTCTTTACATCCGGAGTTTCCCCTTGTTTCCAAAGTTGAGCATTCACGATTCCGATTTGCTTCATCGCCTTTTCAATCTCGCGCGGATTGCACAGCGCCTCTCCTGAGAGAGGAAGAAAGTTGGGTTTGAACATGGAAGAAAGCTCAGTGGGTAGTTCTTGGACAGCGGCTGGTATTACTTGTTTGCCAGTAGGCGAAAACACAAGCGCATCCGCACTTTCTTGCGAGAGCGTCGGTAGGATCGCTATTCGCTCATGTCTGTTTACGAATGGCACGCGTTCGCCTTTCGACAGTTGATAGGCGGCTATACTGCCCGCTTGCGTCAATGCTTCCTGAAATTGTTGCGATATGGACTTCAAATATTTTGATTGAAATGGAGATTTGACAATGATCGATGAGCCTGAAGTTAGAACTCGTTCAGGCAAACTCTCTACGCCTCGGATATTCGCTACTCGTTTAGAATCAGGAAGCGGAATACCCGAATGCTCTTTATCCAGAGTATCCGCTTGAACTTCTCCCCAAAAACAAACCTCTCGAAACATTCCATTTCGGATTTCGATTTTGATCGTTTGAGGCGATAAAAGCGCATCGCATTTCAAGCGTTTCATAAGCGTTTTTTTGTCTAAAACAGGGGACGAAGCTGGCGTATTTTGAAAGAGGTTTTTTCGAGTCGTT
>JAYVOT010000104.1:0-2556 GCA_043757795.1 Chthonomonadaceae bacterium
CATGTTTTCAAGCCCGGCTTCTTCTCTCGCACGTGCGACAATCATGGCGCTCGCCTGTCTGATTGCGCTCCTCAGGCACTCCTCCGCAGGACCGCTCAACGCGTAATAGCAGTCCATAACGATCTCCACCGCCATTCGGCTGGCGACTTCTCCCCCGTTGACGCCGCCCATCCCATCCGAAACGATGTACAGGCGTCCTTTATCCAGGAGAACTTGCGGGTCTTTCGGAATGGTTCTTCCCAGGCTGTCCTCGTTGTTTTTGCGTCTTCCGAGATACGATCCGCCGAAAGAGACAACCTGCAATTCATTCCGGTTAAGTTGATCCATAGAGATATAGCGCTTTTCAGGAGAGAACGAAGTAAGGATTAGTTGCTTTTACAGCACAGCGATCATTCCTCGAAATTACGCCTCCGGCTAAGCGGCGACATTGCCATCCTAGGGAGGGAGTCTCAGAGATAAGCCCCTGTTTCGGCGACGCTGTCGAAACGTCGGGAGAGCGTACGTTCAAAGCGACGTACCGACTCCTGCGCTTTGCACGGGCAACAAAAACATTCGCATCGGTCTCGCAGTTGTAATAAGCGTGTTTTTTCTTGTTCGTGCGCTTTCAGCGCTCGGAGCATGTGAATCCGAATAGAGTTCGGCTGTTTCAGACTTTCGGGACAAGCTCTTTGACTCTTTTGAACACCAGAACGCTTTCGCCGATTTCAATAACGTCATCGTCACTTAAAACGGCTTTGCTGACCCTCTGTCCATTGACGAAGGTTCCGTTGGTGGATGCAAGGTCGTAGAGAACGAAATCGAAAACATCTTCATTTTTCTCATAACGAATGGCGGCGTGTCGCATACTGATTGCCCGATCGTCAATAAAAATTGAGGCGTCGAAAGTGCGACCGAGTTCCATTTTAGCCGTTTCTAAACGGAAAATCTGATGTATTCTGACTGTCGGGGTTTTCATCACTACGAGCATTCCCACTTCCGGAATATGCTCCGAGTCCGGCGTCATGATAGTTGCGCGTTCGATATTCTCCGTTTGCGGATCGATCAATTCCAACGCTTCCGCAAAGACTACGGAGTGCACCGGAACTTGCATTACAGGGTTATACTCCGCGATTCGCTGCATCTCATGTTCATGCAAAAGTGGAACGTCCATGATCGTCGGAGGATCGTAGTCCTCATTGTCCTTAGTTTTTGAAACAACTCTTGAATGAGACGCCAACTCAGGTTTTTCCGCATGCGATGTCGAAAAGGCTTCCGTCTCAGGCAGTTCCTGCGAATCGACTTTGGTTTCAATTTTCGATCTCGCCGGGTTTGCAAGAAGCGACTCGGAGGGGGGAAGAGTGTTCTGTCGCAGCGGGGTCTCCGCTTCAGTAGGCGTCGTTCTCGATTGAGTCGCAGGCGCTGGTTTCAACTCTGCAATCGGCAAAGGTTGGGACTTCTTGCCGGATTTTTTCGCGACAAAGGGAGTTGCCGCATCCGGCTGTTTTGCTGTGAGGACGTCCGGAACGATTTCCGGTTCAGGCGAAACGACAGGCTCAGGGTCGGTCAACTGCGTTTCAGCGGGCGGAAGCGGCTTAACGACGGCTCTAGCGGAAGCGTATGAGTTGGAGTAGACAGCGGTTGGAAGCGGTGGCATTCCCATCGGAATTCTGCCGGGGAGAGGCGGAAATCCGGCAGACTTTGGAGGAGGCGCAAGGGAAGTCATGTCGTTGAACTGAATTCCCAGAATCTCCTCCGAAGTCTGCGCAAGAGGTTTAGGTTCCAAACCCAATGAATCCTCAGGGTACGGCAACGGCGAAAAGTTGTCGCTAGAGGGAACCTTCGGCACAAAATTGATGATCGATTCTTCCTCATCGTCCCAATTGCGAATATCCGATACCATACGCCTTCTCCTCCGTTAAGCGGTTTGCGATACGTATTCCAGTTCCGTTACGCCAAGCCTGATTCTATCGCCAGAGCGAAGTTCCGTCTTGATCTGAGCAGAAATGCGCTTTTCGTTGACCCAAACTCCATTGACGCTGTCGTTATCAGTAATGGCGTAGACGCCCTTTGTGTCGCGCGTGATTTCGGCATGCCAAACCCGCGACACTTTGGTGTCTTCACGCAAAATAAGTTGATTCTCCGGGACGTCGCTTCTTCCTATCACGCAAGAACCGTTTTTGCAACGATCAAGACTGAAACTCTCTCCCGCGCGTGCGCCGGAACGAAAAACCAGATAACTAAAATAACCGCTAGTCGGAACCGGCAGAACTTCTATTTCCATTGCCGGCAACCTGCCTGTCGGCGTTCTAGTAACTCCTCGAAGCGTTCCCGTCGGGGAGGTCAATTCTCTCATTGCGGTAACGGGCTGAGGCTCCTCAATGACCTCATCAGCGACGACTGGAGGCGCTTCAACAATTACTATGGGTTCGACGATTTTTTCTTTGCCCTTCTCTTGAGGGCGATTCAAGAGCAAGATCACGGCAATTAAAACAACGATCAACACGACGCAACCTACAATGACAACTACGCTAGGCAATCTATCTTTCTCCTCTCAAACGCCACCCCGGTGGGAGGGAG
>JAYVOT010000105.1:0-2555 GCA_043757795.1 Chthonomonadaceae bacterium
GATAGGGAGATTCGTGCCCCAAAGTTCGCAGGCTCTTAAACGCAGGGTGCTCGATTCCCGTATGATTGAAGACGCCGTCCAGAATCACTCGCCAATTACGCTCATGGGCTTTTGCTACTAACGTTTTGAGTTCGGCATTGGTTCCAAATCGAGGGTCGACTCGCTCATAATCGTAGGTGTCGTAGCCATGATTGCTGCCTGAGGCGAAGAGAGGGTTAAAGTAGATTCCATTAATTCCCAGGTTTTTCAGGTAGTCCATTCGTTTTGACACCCCTTCGATATCTCCTCCCATACGATTGGAACCTGTCGGCTTCGATCCCCAGGGTTGCACGTCCGCAGGATCGTTAGACGTGTCTCCGTTTTCAAAACGTTCTGGAAAAATCTGATAGAAAACCGTGTCTTGAACCCAGTTCGGAACGGAAAGAAAGGGATAGGATGCGGCATGAAGGGAGAAAGGCGCGTCCTTCGTACTGAAGTGCGTTCCTTTCGACCCAAAGAAAACTTCAGCCGATCCATCCCTGACTCTGAAGATATATCCTGTGGAAGCGGCGGGAATCTCGCCTTGCCAAAAGTCGTAAAGCGGGTCGGAATGAGTGAGAGACATCGCGCTTTCGCCATGTCTTTTTACACCCTCAAATGTTTGAACAGACACGGCGGCGACATCGCCTTTGCGTGTTCGAAATCGTGCTATGAACCTGTCAGCGTCTTTGCGGGCAAGGTCTCGCGAATTGGGATCGTGTGAGAAAGCGGTTTGGGTTACTATTCCATCGCCTTTTTTTCCAGGCGTCAAGTCATACTCCTTAGGAGAGACGACCAGAAGAGAATTGAGGTTTCCGTTGCCGTCTTCGATTTTTGGGGCTTTGCTGTCCGGAACCCATTCCTTCCCGTCAATGACGAACTTATACTGATAAACTCCGGGCGCGATCGGAAGCGAGACGCTCCACGTTCTGCCGTCTTTACCTTTTGAGAGAGGCGTTTTCCCCTTGTCCCAACCATTGAATTGCCCGACGAGGTAGACGTTCTCCGCCTTCTTCTGCGGACGAAATTGAAACTCAACCTTTTTTCCAGGCTCCCGACTTTCCTGTGCATACATCAAAGTCGAAGTTCCCAATAGTAAGATGTTTAAAAATACTAACGCACATACTCTTACAAAAATAATCAACTCTCGTTCCTCATTTCCCTGTCAATCGCTTTTTAATGAGTCTACCCGGTTTAACGGGGAAGATGAACTGCGAAATATGGAGGGGGTTAACCGCGAAGTACGCGAAAAAACCAATTTAAAGCTAGGACGCGGAAACTGAAAATGGAGTTCCCTTGACATGTTCCACCTAATCATTGTTGATATGCAATAAATTTGAGCCGATTTTATCTGTTTTACGAGGGTTGCAAATTCGAAATTCCGGAAACATATTTTGGATCGGGATAAAATGAGGTGCGAATCAATCTTGTCACTAGCTAAAGCTCTGTTTGGAAGCGTTTAAATCCGGCATATGAACAAAAGCCTCGTTGTGCAGGGAACGGTGCATTCGAAGACGACGAAACCGGCGCTACTCACGAATCTTGACTTTCTTTGCGCTTTGCAGTCAAAATAAGTTCAACCATTTTTTAAGCTTGTTGAACAGTCTGCCGGAGTTCCCAAATGAAATTTCTTGTCTCTTACTCTTCCGCCCTCTTAATGCTTTTCACTTTCGGGTGCGTGCGACAGTCCGCAGCGCAACCACCGAAATCTGAAACTCCTACCGTTAAATCAGAACGCCCCTCGAATCATCTTGCAGGTTCGACAAGTCCGTACCTTTTGCAACACTCTCACAATCCAGTGGACTGGTATCCCTGGGGCGACGAGGCGCTTCAAAGAGCGAAAAAAGAGAACAAGCCTATCTTTCTCTCCGTGGGTTACTCCGCCTGTCATTGGTGCCATGTCATGGAACGCGAGAGCTTTGAGAACAATGAAATCGCTGCTCTAATGAACGCGAGTTTCATATGCATTAAGGTCGATAGAGAGGAGCGACCGGATATTGACGCGCAGTATATGATCGCAGTGCAGATGATGACCGGCTCCGGAGGCTGGCCGATGTCCGTCTTCATCACCCCCGATCTCAAGCCATTTTACGGCGGAACCTACTATCCTCCGGATCGCTTCAAGCTTTTGATTTCAAAAATGTCGGACTTGTGGCGAGACGACCAGAAGCGCGTTTTGGGCGCAGGAGACGAGGCGGCAAAGAGGATGCAAGCTTATGCAGAGGGGGAAACAGTGAAATCCGTAGAAAGCGTCCCGGCATCCGTCGTACCCTCCGCCGTCGCGACTTTCTTGAAGCAACACGACACGGTTCACGGGGGAATCGGAACCGCCCCAAAATTCCCTCAAGAGCCGATACTCGCGTTTCTGCTGGATCAGCAACGCCGAAAACCTCGCCCCGAATTGCTTGCAATGTTGACGAAAACTTTGGACGGAATGGCGAACGGGGGCATTTTCGATCAACTTGGAGGCGGATTCCACCGGTACAGCACGGATGAACAGTGGCTAATTCCCCATTTTGAAAAGATGCTTTACGACA
>JAYVOT010000106.1:0-2555 GCA_043757795.1 Chthonomonadaceae bacterium
TGAATCCCTATGATCTCAACTTCTTTACCATCCAATTTTTTGCGCCATCGGTTGTAAGAGGGCAGGTTGCGACGGCAATTGATGCAACCCAGAGTCCAAAAATGAAGGATAGTCACCTTGCCTTTGAGGGCGGACAGTTTGAGAGGCAACCCTTTCGGAGTATTGAACCAGGTACCCGGCGCCAGTTCCTGCACGGCGTTTGAGTTGACCCGGATCGGTTCTTCAGCGAAGCAGATATGTGAAGAAAATATCAAAAAGAAAACTGTAGCGACAGTCGAAAATACCCTGAATAGAATTTGCCTGCCTCTTAGCAAACCTTCCAAAAAATTGGAACGATTTATAATCTCCAACATCGAATCCATCCTTAGTTATGTCCGAAAATTCCGAAAATGAGGAGCGCATAAAGTTCGCTCATCTGCATATACGGAAAGAGCAATGAATTCGAGAATAAAAAAGTTCCAGACGAATTGGCGCGTAGTGAGAGTTTTTCATAAGCGGTCTTCAGAATAATTACCGATTTCTTGTTGCAAGTTGCGCTATCATGGTTATATCGGATAGAATGAAGCAACAAAAAATCTGAATCGCTTTTATTTTCAAGGAGTCTAGTGCTAAGTATAACAGAAAACCCTATTCGACGCAAGATCGTACTTGCGTGCGACGCGACCGGTAAAGGCCACGCTGCCGTCCTCATCGACCGTAAACTTCACACGCCCGTATTCGCTGATATTTCGCCTTTTACAAAACCGGATCGAATTGCAACCCTTGCAAACTCCGGAGTAAAACTCTTTCGCCTCCGAGGAGAATCACTCGGTTGGGAGGGGGTCGGAACCTTCGATTATTCGAAACTTGAAGATCGACTGAAAAATTTCACACAGTCCGCACAGGGAGCTTTTTTCATTTTGGAACTCTCTGTAGACGCGCCGGAATGGTGGATGAAGACTCGTCCCCAAGAGACTGTCGGCTACTCGAGCGGAGGAACGGAAGTTCCGAAGACTGCCTCATTCGCTTCAAAACTCTGGAGGAACGAAGCGGGAAACGCTCTGGGACGACTGGTGAAATATTTGCAAAGCTCTGAATGGTCTACCGCCTTCATGGGAGTACACATTGTTGCCGGCGCGAATGGGGAATGGCGCGTCTCTTCTCCGGAATTGGGTCCCGACAACGGCGTGAGAATGACTGAACAGTTTCATGACGCCATGCGTGAAAAGTATCGACGGAACGCGGGACTGTTGCGTATCGCCTGGGATGACCCAAAAGCGGACCTGCACAAAATCGCTGTGCCGGGTGCGACGGAAAGGTTAAAAGGACTTCGCGGAGTTCTAAGACACCCCCTCTGGGCGCGAAAAACCGTAGACTATCTAGAACTGTTTTCGCAAATGCAAAACGATTCCGTTCTTCATTTCTGCAGGGCGGCGAAACTCGGATCGTCCGGCAGGGCTTTAGTGGGAGTCTCTTATGCTCCGGTTTTGGGATTGCTTCCCTATTCGGAAGACGGACACGCTTTCCCTGAGGCTGTTTTGGATTCTCCGGACATCGACTTCTTTGCAAATTGCGGCGGCTCGGACGGGTCCGTTCGAGCGCTCACCGGAAGCCTGGCTCTCCGTTCAAAGTTTCTAATTCATGAGGTCTGTGAAGGAAGCGATTTAAACGCCAACCTCGAAAGTTCTACGAAGTCAAATGCAGGAATCGCGCTATCGTCTCAATCGCCTGAGGCCTTTCAGAACGCGATAGCTGTTCATGAGACAAGATTTAAGAATGCCCTCATAGCGCCAAAGCCGATCAGAACGCTCGCCGTGATAGTCGATCTTGCAAGCAGAAACTACCTGGCTGACGCAAAGCCGGGAAAAGAACCAATCCATAATCTGCTCATCGACGATCAAATTGAGGAAGTCCGTAAATCTGAGATTTCCCACGAAATTTATCTCCCTTCAGATCTTTTTCATCACTCAATGCCCAACTATAAGTGCTATATCCTGATCAATTGCCTCTATTTATCTGATGCGGAACGCAGAAAAATTGAAGCGAAGGTGAAACGCAGCGAACAGATGGGCATTTTCATGTGGGGAGCGGGAGTTCTGAGTTCGGACAATATAACTTCGGAAGCCGCCGAGAAACTCACCGGAATGAAGTCTTTTGTCGAGGATAAAGAGACGAGTCTACGCGTTCGCGTTACGGCGAGAGACCCCGGCGTGGGAAGTTGGCAACAGGGCAGAGCCTTCGGCTCGGAGCGAGCGTTGTTGCCGGTTGTCACGATCGGGGACAGGGAGGCGGCTCGCATCGGAATCAACAGCGCGGACAGAACGACTTTCGCAGTTCATCGTTACGAACTTTGGACGAGCTATAATTGCCAGAGTCCGGCGCTTCCGGCAGGGTTGCTTAAAACGATTCTCGCAGTCGGATTCATTGCCGGAGAAAAGATTGAAAAGAAAGTAAAACAGATTCGCAGGTCAAAACCGAAACCTAAGCGTCAACCTGTGATCGAGGAATGAGAAACCTATACTGTTAGGAGTCGCCCAACAATTACTGCACTGGAATTTAGGTGAGTTTGATCTCAA
>JAYVOT010000107.1:0-2554 GCA_043757795.1 Chthonomonadaceae bacterium
AAAACCGGAAGCAATTAATTGGGATGGGGTTTTGTCCAGGGTAACTCGTCTCGGGTTCATCCACAACGTTTTGGACAGCAAAAACCCTGAATTTGCTGCTGCATAAAGCCGTGACTGCTTCCAAAAGCGGACAATGAAGTGAAATCGGTCGCTTACAGGCTTCTGAGTAGGAGACTCCGAGGAGTGACCCGCCTAACAATTTGGCGAAGTTATTGAAATGGAACAAATCATTGAAGTTGACGCCGGGCGCTTTTTAAGAATTTCATCCGCATCACCCAATCAGTAGACCTTCTTCGTAGGCGTGAATAAGGCGTTCCAAAAGGGCGATGGTTTCGCGCATCGTTTCGCCGTCCTCCGTGTCTGAAAGGTGGCGATAGGGGCTGTACTCTCGCAAGGTGCGGATTTTCGGGATGATGTCCGCGCCCGTCGTGATCGCCTCCTCCACAGATTCGAAGTGAGAGTGTTCTGCAAGAGCGATGCGATTCGGCTCCAAAATCAGCGTGTAACCGTGATCGCCGTAGACCTCCGAAAACGCCCCGTCGATCGTCACGGCGTTGCCGCCTCGCTTGACGGGTTGCTCTCCCTCGGATATTTTTACAGGGACGTGTCCGTTGACGATCAATCCGTCTTCGCTGACTCCGAACTCCCTCAAAATTCCCTTGCAAAACTCCGCGTCGTGAATTTGATCAAAATACGGATTCTTCGTCTCCTTCTGAGTCGCCTTGTCCGCCACGAAATAGGTTTCAAACGTCGCCATCTTGTCTTTGCCGAAGAGCGGGGAGAGTTCGCCAGTCCAGAGATACCAGAGCCAATCCGCTTCTTCATCCCGTTCGTCCGCGCCTTTGCGAAATGTTCGGCGAATCAATGAGTTGATACTGTCGAAAAGCGCCTTGCCGCGATATTCGACGCCGTTGACCTCCAAAGGCAAAAAGGCTCCGTTTTCATCCGTCGGCACACAGGCGTGAAAGATGAGGACGTCGTCGCGTCGCGCCCACATGGAGCCATGATTGACGAGATACCGCATCTGATCCCAGAGAAGTTTGCTATTCACAAACGAGCTTTGCAGGCGCGTCATACACTCCTGTTCATCTGGCGAGAGCGAGTAAGGATCGCTGAAATCCACTGTAGGAAAGTAGGTGTCCAGAAGAGCGTACGACTTGCCTTCTATCTCGACAGTCGCCTTTTCCAGGTCCATTCGGTGCAACAAGTTGCGATTGTCGAGATTCCACTCGGGGTGTCGCAAACTCGCTTGCCCTTCCAGTTTGAAGAGCATGATCGCGATGGCTTTTTGCATCCTCGCCATCAGCAGGTCGTCTCTATCCCCCGATCTTTTGGTGGTGAAATGCTCCGCCGGGTCTTCCCCATAGACGTTTCTCGCCAGTTTTTCAAGCGGTTGAAGCGAGATTCCGTATCCCTCCTCGATCTGCAACAGGCGTCGATAACGCAAAGAGATTCGAAGAACGGTCGCGATCGCCGCCTCTTGGCCCAGACAGGCGCCCATCCAGGAGACGTCGTGATTGCCCCAGGTGATAGCGACATTCGGTTGACGCATCAAGTATTCGATCACCTTATCGATGCGCGGTCCCCTGTCGCCCATATCGCCCGCGACGAAAATTTCGCCGACGGAGAGGTTTCTCACGACTCGAGATGCAGCGCGGACCATCGCTTGCAATCTGCCCGACTCTGCAAAAGATTTCGCCATCGTCTCGACATACGCCTCCCCTCTTGCCGTATAAGGTTCATCCAACAGATCGTGAAAAAACTCTTGAAATGCCGCTGGGAAAGCGTCCTCCGCCCTTTTTCTTCGATAACCGGAAGAAAGTTTTCTAACTATTTCGAACTGTTGTCGGAGTGTCCGCAATGCCCAGGCAAGTTGTCGCTCATCCGGAAGATCCGGAATTCCCAGGAGATGCATCGCTTCGTGGGGATAGTAAAGAACCGATAGAAAATCTCGAATCTCTCCGGCAGACAAGCGAGTTTCAAACAATTCCTCGACCAGTGGGCGCAGGCTGCCGGAAGCGTTGTTGATAACATGCCGAAGCTTTTTGTAGTCTCCGTGAATGTCCGAAATGACGTGCGCGACTTGTTTCCGAAGCGAAAGTCCCGCTCGTAACGCGGCGATCTCCGCCTGCGCGGAAGCGATAGTCGAATATTCGCTCTGCATGGCTCGAAGCAACGCCAAATCTCCGGGAGAGTAAACTTTTTCGATGGGAATCTCTTTCATTTCACTCACTTTTGCTAACTCTTTCCAATAATAGACGACGGACTTATTCCCGCTTACGGATTTGAGCAACCTCATCGCAACCCCCATTGGAGTTTAGTTGCGTGCATTGAGGTTTCGAGAATTCGGAAGAATCGCTTGAGTTGCGCGCCTAACCTTTCCCTGTCCTCCAACTTCTTATTCCCGCCCCCGGCTCTCCTCGCTGTTCCCAATTTGGGGGGAAGAGAGCGTAATAATGGGAATTTTTTGTTGATTTTGGAACGCTTTGTGCGACAACGCCTTCAGTTATCGTTTATAAGTTAATGCGCGACTGTTACCCACTGTTTAGAGGCG
>JAYVOT010000108.1:0-2553 GCA_043757795.1 Chthonomonadaceae bacterium
CCGTAACAGCAAATTGCAGTTGCGTTCGGCGTTGCTTAGTCATATTCACCGTGTCGGTTTCCTCCTTCGTGTACGTCCTGTAAGCGGAGAGAGCTTTCGCAGATGTCAGTCTGTCGGAACGCAAATCGTCCGACATTCCGCTCCCGGTACGTAGTAACTCTGGCGTCCGTTTTGGAAGCCTAATCACGACGATACGGCTGGGTATCGCCTCTCACCCATTAGTTTTGCAACTTGACTTGGGAGATATCTATCGGCAAGAGTGGTGCGCCTTGCCGTCAACTTCGGTTCACGAGGTAGTGTGAACTTTTTCACATCAACTTTAGCTGACAGGCGCAATCATAGCGGATTCAGATGGAGTATGTCAACCCTTTTGAGCGTTATTTTGGTACTTTTTTCAAATGGAGGTTTCAAAATCGTTTTAGATAGCGCTTTTTTGAGCGATCTGCCAGTGATTTTGAGGAATATTCAAAAAGATTGAGACTATTTCAGGATCGAATTGCGTTCCGGAACAATGGGAGATTTCAGCGTAAGCGGCGCTGACTGAAAGCGCTTCGCGATTAGTGCGGCGAGTCGTCATAGCGTCAAGCGTGTCTGCTAGAGCGAAAATCCTTACTCCGAACGGAATTTCTTCTTTCCGCAAACCCGTATTCTTTTTTTACCTTTTTTCTTATCTTGAGTATAACGTTTTACTGAGATGAATTTGAGCCTTGATTGATTTTGCGATTCTTTATCAAGGATTTCTGCTTAGCTGAGATCGCCCTATTTCCTTCTGCTTCGTTGATAATCTTCGGCGTTTCGCAACCCGTCAGCAAAGCTAAGCACGTAGCTGTCAGCAGTATTGCAGGACAGACTTTTAGAAATGAATTCCTCATTCTCAACTCCTTAAAAATAGATTTGGACGCCTCACTGCAAAGTCATGTCATCGTCGTTCGACATTAGTCCGGGCTACGGAAGTTCGGTCCAGTATCCGTTGAACCAGTCATGCACTGCCTGTCGGCAAGTCTCATCGGCGGACTGAACCGGATATCCCCCGACGCCTCCGAGAGCCGCATAATCTGACGACGCTTCAGGATCGTAACACCATTTAAGCGCGTTCGCCTCGCTGGAAGGTCTCGCAGTAAATCCGAATCCTACAAAGATTCCAACCGCCATTTTGATAATTTTGGCATGTCCGTCAACAAAAGCGAAATTCAAATTCGTTTGGTGTCTTATCTGTTTCGTGGAGATTGGACCGTCGCTGCCTGTAAAAATATTGTCCATCGCAACAGAATAACCGGGGGTGTCGTAGGTGTCGCCGAAGGCGACGCAGTCAGAAGGGAAAGAGATGGAAGCTATCGAACGTCCAGGGCGACTTCCATCAGGAAGTTGAAGAGTCAAACCGTACCCGCTGTCGCTGATCCAACCGTCATTGTACCCATATCCTTGTAAGCGAGACCCAAGTGCGACAGGAAATTTCGACTTGTTCTTAGCATTGGAAGTCGTTGCGGAACGATCCGGACAAACCATTAACTGCCAGTTTTTAACGTATGGCTGTATTAGATTGAACCAATATCCTCCGGATGCATAGGAGCCATCCGAATTGAAAGCGGAAGGCGAGTTTTGAAGCGGAGTAGTTTCGTCGTAATCCTGCGTGTACATGGCATAGGCGACGCTTCCCTGTCTCAAGTTGCTCAGGCAGGAAACGGCGCGAGCCTTCTCCCTTGCTTGCGCGAAAACTGGAAAGAGGATAGCGGCAAGAATGGCTATAATTGCGATAACGACTAGCAACTCGATCAAAGTAAATCCGTTACGTCTCATAATTTGTCACTGTCTCCTGAAATCGAACGAGAATGTTGCAATCAACAGTAGAGAGTTTGACGAATTATTGTTAACAAACCTTTAAGAGCGGATTAACTTTGCATTAAGAAAGCGGATGAGGAGTCGCGAAGGGGAGACTCACGTTCAGAAGCGCGCGATGCCCTTTCCAATAGGTCTCAACGCCCACAGGAACGCTATGATAGTTCAGTTCGTAAAAAATGCTGTCTTCGAAGCCCGGTTCCACTTCGATCAGCATCGACTGCGTGACGGTTTCGCCCGGAGACGTCTCCCATAGCAGAGTTCTATCGTTTCCTGCGTTAAGAAGTCCTGGAGGCAGAGCCAATTGAAATACCCCCTTTTCCTGTTTAGCTCCAGTGTTGAGAACGGAAATTTGGAGTTCCACATGTTGTCCCGGCTCCAAATCGACCGTCTTTTCATGGGAAAGAGTCAGAGTCAATCCTCTGCCTTGAGATTTCAGCGACCACTCGCAAGCTGTGACAGCGGGTCCAATCCCTCCGCTCTCCGTTCTGGAAGCGGCTCCTTGCAACGTGAGCGAAAGAGAGTCGGACTGCAAACGATCCTTCCAATTTAGTTTGAACTCATCCGCGTTTTGAGCGCCCGGGCAACTTGAAAACTCATGAAGAGGGTGTCGTTTGCAAAAGTCCGAAATCAAGGGATAGTCGATAAATTTGACCATTCGCAACATTTTGCCATGAACTGTCGGGATGAATCCAAGGTCTCGGTAGAGAGCGTGAG
>JAYVOT010000109.1:0-2552 GCA_043757795.1 Chthonomonadaceae bacterium
TTTGAAAAGGGGTGCGTGATGGTTTTCGATGTGATTGTGGTGGGGGCGGGACACGCGGGGTGCGAGGCGGCGCTTGCGGCGGCGAGGATGGGCTGCAAAACGGCGGTCGTGACTCTGAATCTGGATCGAATCGGGCACCTCCCCTGCAACTGCTCCATCGGCGGCCCTGCAAAGGGGCACCTCGCCCGCGAAGTGGATGCCCTCGGCGGCGAAATGGGGCTGACGACCGACAAATCGCTCACGCATATTCGTTACGTCGGTACCGGCAAAGGACCCGCGGTACAAACTCTCCGGGCGCACGCCGACAAAGACCTTTACCCGATCAAAATGCGCGAAACAATGGAGTCCGCAGACAATCTCACGTTGATACAAGCCGGAGTCGAGGAGTTGATTTTCGAAGGTCGCTCTGACGGCGAATCCCGTTTCGTTTCCGGAGTGCGACTTTTGGACGGCGCTGAAATAGAGGCGAAAACGATCGTCATCACCACCGGAACGTTTCTCAACGGACTCATGCACGAAGGCGAAAAGCAGACTCACGGCGGACGGCACGGCGAGGAGCGAAGCGTCGGGCTTTCCGCTTCGCTCAAGTCGGCAGGGCTGAAGATGGGGCGATTCAAGACCGGCACGACGCCGCGAATCAACCTGCACGCCATCGACTTCAGCGAGACGGCAACGTTCGATTCGGAAGATTGTCCGCCCTTCTCCTTCATGAACGAAAAACTAAACCCTCCTCGCCCGCTCCTTCCCTGTTGGCAGACGCATACGAATATAAGGACTCACGACGCCATTCGCAAGAATCTGCACCTTTCCGCGATGTATGCCGGTCGCATCGAAGGGATCGGTCCGCGCTATTGTCCTAGCATAGAGGACAAAGTCGTTCGCTTCGCAGACAAGGAATCGCACCCGGTTTTTCTGGAGCAGGAGACGTGGGACGGAAACTTCGTCTATGTGCAGGGGATGTCTACAAGTCTGCCGGCGGAGGTTCAATTTGAGTTTTTGCGAACTTTGCCGGGTTTGAGCGAGGTTGAGATGCTTCGTCCGGGCTATGCGGTGGAGTACGACATGGTTTTTCCTGATCAGCTGAGTTCGACTCTGGAGGTCAAGGGCGTGAGGGGACTTTTTCTGGCAGGACAAATTAATGGTACGAGCGGCTATGAAGAGGCGGCGGCGCAGGGCATCGTCGCGGGGATGAACGCCGGGCTTCAGGCTCAGGGGCGCGCCCCCGTCGTCTTCGAGCGAAACAGCGGCTACATCGGCGTGCTGATCGACGATCTTGTGACGAAGGGCGTCAACGACCCCTATCGAATGCTGACCTCTCGCGCTGAATACAGATTGCTTTTGCGCCACGACAACGCTGATCTTCGCCTGACTCCGATAGGCAGGGCAGCGGGCATCGTCACGGATGAGCGTTGGGATCGCTTCTGCGAAAAGAGCGCCGCAATTGATCGGGAGAAGTCTCGATTTGCAACGACCTTCATCTTGCCGAAAGACAGTCCGGCGTTGGAAGCTCTGGGAACCGCGCCGCTCGGCGTCAATAAGGTTTCATTGCTCGCTCTCCTGCGTCGTCCGGAACTCGCGTTCGCGCAACTGAACGATTTGTCGGCGCAGTTGTATCCTGAAGTTCCACTAAAGCCCGTGGCGAACGCCGTTGCGGAGCAGGTGGAGATTCAGACGAAGTACGAAGGCTACATTCAGAGGCAGGGGATTCAAGTCGAGCAGTCTTCAAAACTGGAGACAGTCGAAATTCCGGAGACGATGGACTACGCCCTTTTGCGCTCCATTTCGCACGAGGGCAGAGAGAAGCTCGCGAAGGTTCGACCGCGTTCGCTCGGTCAGGCAAGCCGGATTCCAGGGCTTCGACCCGGCGACGTTCAGGTGCTGTCGATTCACTTGGAGCGCGAGCGGAGGGCGGCGATCGGGACTTCGATCTGAGGCGCGAGGCGGGAGTCTTGCTAATCCCTTAATCATGGCCAGCATGGTTCAAACAAAAACAGCAAGACTCCCGCCCTCAGAATCATGCTAATCCCTTAATCATGGCCATCATGGTTCAAACAATTCATGGCAATCATGGTTAAGCCAATTCATGGCGCACAGGGTTCAGACAATTCGGACAAAAAGACAATTCAAAGGTATCATGACTTACAGCAATTTTTTTCAGGGAGACTGTTTTTTTGATCGAGAGTAAAAAGAAAATTTTGGTGATCGGATCAGGACCCATCCGAATCGGGCAGGGCATCGAGTTCGACTACTGCTCCGTGCACTGCGTGTGGGCGTTGCGAAAAGCCGGCTACGCCGCGCTGATTATCAACAACAACCCGGAAACGGTTTCGACTGACTTCGACACCTCCGACCGACTCTTTTTCGAGCCGCTGACCACGGAAGACGTCCTTAACGTCATTGACCGCGAACAGCCGGAGGGCGTCATCGTGCAGTTCGGCGGACAGACCGCCATCAACCTGGCGCGCCCGCTCACGGACGCCGGAATCAAAATTTTCGGATCCTCCTGCGACTCTATCGACCTTGCGGAAGACCGGGATCGCTTCGAGAAGATG
>JAYVOT010000110.1:0-9416 GCA_043757795.1 Chthonomonadaceae bacterium
GGACGTAACCCGGGGCGAGAATCACACGCTAAAACAAGGTTCGGCGATTCAGAAATGGCTGAACCGAGCGAATATCCATTGGCTTGGCGACTATTCCGTGTTAAAAAGCCGCTTTAGCGGCGACCCTGCTGGAATTCAAATTTGGTTCGGCTATCAAAGTTACGTCCCAAAACGCCCCGAACTGATCTGTCACCGTGTGGGAACCGCCGCATTTACAGACGATCTCGGCCAGAACTATCATGGGTTTCTCGACTTGCATGGCGCAGTCGTAGGAGTCTACCTTCCAGGTTACGACCGATCCGCACGCAAGCTCTATTGCAATCTGCACTGGATGCCGGAGGAGTCCGTTCGGGATCCGCACTCCGGATTCGTCTCGCAACCGATGAGCTTCACTATCGACCTGCCGCCTTTGAAACGAATTTTGCCTGCTCTCTCAGACCTCGGCTCTGAAGGCGGCTCCTCAAGCGGAAGCAAGTCGATATCGGAAGTGACGAGCGCAAAAGTCACTCAGACGAAAAACGGCGTCACTGTCGCAATCGGAGAAGCTCGGCTCTCCGCTCCGAAATTACGAAATCTATATGAGGGACAACGCGACCTTCTTTTTCGACTGAATATCGCAGGGGGCAAGCTCGCGAATGACAACGTTTCCGATATCGTGATGCCTCGAAGTCAGCCGAAAGGTCCGTCTTTCTCTTTTCAGATTCGCAGCGACGTTCTGCAACGCAAACTGAACGCTCAGATTCAGGCTCTCATCCGGCATAATCTTCAAGCTCAACAGGGCGCAGAACCTCTCCGAGAGCAACCAGACTCCTTCTTTTCACCGCTTGCATCGCTCAGGGTAAACAAGCCTCTCACGATGACGGATCCCTATGGAATCTCTCTGGAAGTAAAGGACGGGATCATTTCCCCATTGACAGGCGCGACGTCTTCAAAACAGGCGGCGCAAAAAGGGATCGTTTGGAGCGCGCCTGTGACGGGAGCGGGGAAAGGGACGGATGTCATTCGAGTTCATCTCGACGTTCGCCCTGATTCAAAGGACTTGCAGGGACGCACTCGCCCTGCTATCCCATATGACCTGCTTGTGCCGGTGCAGACGGGCGATGAGATTTGATCGGGAGGTAACGTTGAGCGATCCAAATTACAGGGAGATATCGAAACGATGAATCTGACGCAAACGCGCCTGCAAGCGCTGGAATTAGGAGCGATCCAACCAACGGGTTGGCTTAGAGCGCAGTTGAAGATACAGGCGACCGGACTCAGCGGACATCTGGATGAGTTTTGGAAAGACATTGCGGAGAGCGGTTGGATCGGCGGAACGGGCGAGGGGTGGGAGCGAGCTCCCTATTGGCTGGACGGGCTGATCCCTCTCGCATTTTTACTGGATGATGATCGACTGATCGCGAAGGCGCAGTTTTGGGTTGACAAGATTTTGGAGTTGCAAGACGAAGACGGTTGGCTCGGCGTTCGCGAGGGCGGACATGCAGGAATAGGCGAGCGAGAGATGGATCCCTGGCCGCTCTTCATTGTTTTCAAAGCGTTCACACAGTGGCAGGAAGCCACCAAAGACGAACGAATAGTTCCTGCGATGTCGAAAGCGATGCAAAAGATCAACTCGCTTTTGGACGAAAAGCCTCTAAGCAGTTGGTCTAAAATGCGCTGGCAGGACCTTGCAATCAGCGTGATCTGGCTCCACAAACGTACGAATGAAGCCTGGTTGTTGGCTTTTTTAAATAAGATTGAGGCTCAGGGCTACGATTGGGAAATCAGCTTTTCAGACTTCCAACTCAAAGAGAAACAGTCGGAATGGACGCTTGAAAACCATGTCGTAAACCATGCGATGGGACTGAAAGAGGCGGCGATTCGGTTTCAAATCTCCGGCAACGACTCTGAAGAGGCAGGCGCAGTGCGACAGATCGCCGCTCTGGACACTTGGCACGGGCAGGCGAGCGGGGTTTTCAGCGGCGATGAAAGTCTTGCCGGACTCAGTCCCTCACAGGGCACGGAGTTGTGCGCCGTCGTAGAATATCTCTTCTCATTGGAACGACTGATGGAGGCGTTCGGCTTCGTCGACTTTGCTGACCGTTGGGAGAAGATCGCGTTCAACGCCCTCCCCGCCGCGTTCAAACCGGATATGTGGGCGCATCAATATGTGCAACAGGCGAATCAGGCGGTCTGCAAGCTCTCGGAAGAGCGAGTCTATACGAATAACGGAGCGGACTCGAACCTATTCGGGCTTGAACCGAACTTCGGGTGTTGCACGGCAAATATGCATCAAGGCTGGCCAAAATTCGCGTCCCATATGTGGATGCAGTCGAACGAATGGCCGGGCGTCGCCGCTCTCAGCTATGCGCCCTGTTGTGTGTTGGTTATTATCAACGGAGTCGAAGTTGAAATAGAGGTCGAATCGAACTATCCCTTCGAAGAGACTGTTGTGATCACGGTTCGTCCTGAGGAGCCGGTCGAGTTCGATCTGAATCTCAGGATTCCGGCATGGGCTGAGGGCGCGACAGTCAAAGTTCAGGGAAGGGAACTGTCATTCGAGTCTAGAAGCTTCGGCGCGATTCGCAAAAAGTGGAAGGGAACGACGGTTCTGGAACTCTCGTTCCCAATGGCTTTGAACATGGAGACGCGATTCAATTCCGCAGTGAGTCTCTCGCTTGGTCCTCTGCTCTTTTCCCTGAAAATCGGAGAAGATTGGCGGAAGTTGAAGGGCGAGGAGCCTCACGCAGATTGGGAGGTCTTCCCGACAACGCCCTGGAACTACGCGCTCGTTTTTGATGAAGAGGGCGGCATCGAGATGGACGTCGAGGAGACGGAGGTTGGAGACAATCCTTTCTCCCCGGAGGGTGCGCCAATCAAAATCACCGTACCGGGGATCAAACTCAAGAACTGGGAACTTGATAAAAACGCCGCCGCTCCGCCGCCGGAAGTTCCTATTGCGGATGGAACCGTAGTCGAGACGCTGACTCTGATTCCTTACGGTTGCACAAATTTGCGCATCACGGAGTTCCCGACAGTAGTCGGATGATCGCGCAGGCAGTTCACTTGAAAGATAGCTGTGTGCATCCAAAATAGTCCGGAATATTATCCGACGGAGCCGCGTTGCGAGAGCCTGGAATTGAACTTCAAGACTGAAATCGCTTTGAAGCTGCAAGAATAAATTCCCGCCCTCGGTAGCGTTCCGACCGCTGGATTATGGACGGAGTTCAACGCTCCTTCTCCCGAAGCGGGAGAGCTTTGCAAGTCGCTCGCATCCGCTTTTTCGTCTGAAGGATAATCCGCATTAGGTCCGCAACGAGGCTCATCAAAGCCTTGATTCTAGCGGATACTTCGTGAAACTATGGAGAATTTTTCGTAAGATGCCGCTTTCAGCGCTTTCGCCTCCGCAAAACGCGTATCTATTTGCCAGGCGCTTTTAGGACTTGGCCAATTTCGGCACAGCCGCTTAACGGCGTTCTATAATCGTTTGTTCTTTAGGGCAAGTCGCTAATTTTTGGACAGCCGCCTGAAGGAGCATCTATGAATTCGAAGAGGAGAGAGACGATGCGTTGCAGCAAACTCATGCGCCTATTGGGCATGATCGTCGCATTCGGGCTAGTTGGGTCAGGCGCATTCGCTCTTAGTGACGTACAGAGCAAAGTGACCCTCTGGAAGACGCCGGATGGAGCGATTCAACCGCAGTCCGCAGTGGACAGCAAAGGCGTCGTCCACCTGATCTACTTCCGAAACGGAAAAACGGAGGGCGCTGGAAACCTCTACTACGTTCGAATGCTTCCGAATGAGTCAAAACCCGCCGCCCCGATACGTGTGAACAACGTGGAAGACTCTGCAGGATCCGTGGGAACCGTGCGGACGGCGCAACTCGCTATCGGCAAGGGAGACAGAGTGCATGTCGTATGGAACGGATTAGTCCCGAACAGCGCGAACGGATATGCCGCTACGTATCAAGCTTATGCTCGGCTGAATGAAGCAGGCACGGCGTTCGAGCGGCAGAGAGACCTTATGACCTGGGCGAAAGGCCTTGACGGAGGCGGTTCCGTAGCGGCGGACAGGGACGGGAACGTGTATGTCGCCTGGCACGCTCTTGCCGGCGCGAAAGAGGAGTCCGGACGCGCAGTCTTCGTAACTCGCTCAAGCGACAATGGCGCGACGTTCAGCAAAGAGAAGCAAGCCAACCCTGAACCTACCGGCGCGTGCGCTTGTTGCGGAATGCGAGCTTTCGTTGCCGGCAATGGAGTTCTCTACATTCTTTACAGAGCCGCCGCCAAAAACGTGGAACGAGACACCATGCTTCTAGTCTCGAATGACCAGGGGAAAACGTTCATCGAAAAGCGATTGGATAGCTGGAGAATCAATGCTTGCCCAATGAGCACGTACTCCCTTGCAGAAAGCGCGAACGGGATTATGGTTGCGTGGGAAACAAGCGGGCGCGTGTATTACGGAACAATAAATTCTTTCAGCATGAAGATCTCAAATCCTATTCAAGTTCCTGGCTCAAGTCAAAAACATCCCTTCATCACAGTAGCCCCGAACGGACGAGTATTGCTTGTATGGGCGGAAGGCACAGGCTGGCAACGCGGCGGCTCTCTTGCCTGGCAAACGATGGACAAAAAGGGAAAGCCAATTGCGAAGGGCATGTCTGCGGATGCTATTCCGGTGTGGGGTCTTTCAACGGCTTATGCTCGTCCTGACGGCAGCTTCGTTATCGTGCATTAATGAATGAGGCGCCTTTCGACGACTCAGTAAAACGATTAATCCAGGGAACGATCAAGCGTTCATTCCGGTTTACCTATCGCAACCGGTTGAATCAAGCGATTTAAAATCGGCAAAAAACTGAGAATACAATTGGCAAAGAGAACTGAACCGTTACAACAGCCATCACTCAGTGAGACGGAAAAATATTGAGACGGAAAAATATTTTGCGCCATTTTTTTGAGAGAAAACACTGAGTAAGTAAGATTGCGCTCATTGACTTTTCCATGATTATCGCCTCACTTGGCTCAATCTATTCATGGCGACCGCATATGAACCGGAAATGAAAATGAGGGAGTTCAAAGCGATTGAAAAAGGAATTCACTTCGCGGATTCTGCGACTCGAAAGGCTAGTTCAATCAACTCCTGTTCTGCCGAGGAAATTCCCAGCGACTTTGCGAGGACTCTCCACGTCTTTACAATTTCTACCACTTCTTTTACGATTTGCACCGCCCGCTGCGCCTTCACTCGAAAAAAATCCGCTACTTCTATTGCGAGTTCTAAATCCTGCGTATTGTCAACGTCTGAGATGTTGAGTTTCAGACCGTCTCCGTACTCCGAGGGGTTGATGTCATAAGCGGGAGAGAGCGACCACCCTCCCTCTTCTAAAATGAAACCGTGATTTCTAAGATGGTCATCCACATTGGAGATGCAAATGAAGAAAACAATGCGTCTCCAGAGCTGTTCCAGATCGCGATCCGTATGCGCGCCTTCTTTGACCAAAAACTCCGCAAGCTCAAGATAACTCACGCCATTGGAGGCGTCGTCTCCGTCGCTTCGATTGAGCAACGTCATCGCGGAGGCGAAGTGCTTGCGCCTTCCCGCTTCAGTTCGATCAAACCGCTTTGTCAGAAAAGTGTGATAATCGGAGCCGTATTTTTGAGAGCGACATTCTGATATCTCGATCCCGGCCCTCACAGCGAGTCGATAGGCGAGGTACTCCCAGGCTCCGATATCCCTTGTATCATTCGAACTCGGAAATTTCGCGATCCACAGGCTCCCGTTTTCGTCCGCGACCCCCGCTTTCGGGCGGGCGCCGCCGAGCGACCCGCCCGGAGCAATCAGCATTCGCACCCACTTTGCGTAGTCGGGACGTCGGTCCGATCCCGTGCGTTGAATCTCGATACTCGCCTGCTCCAACTCCCTAAGCGAGGTGAAAGGAGGGGCGGGACGTTGGCGATTGTCGTCCAGAAATGGGCCGTCATCCTCAATTCTAAACCTGAGGGCCCCCATTCGAAAACCGTCGAAAACTCCAAGCAGATAATCGGACTCTTTTAGCGGGCTTCGATCACGCGACTCTTCCCGCGCCAACTGAGCTTCGCGCCGATCCATGAGAAAACGTCCCCAACGATCCGGCGAAGAGTCTAGAAACATCCCGAAATCGGGTTTGCCCTCAGTGGCGTATTGGGATCCAGAAACAAGAAGCAACTGAGGATCGAGCCTCTGCGGATATCCGCTCGCAATCCACCCTGCTTCGTACTCAAAGAAAAACACCTCTTTCCCGCGTGAGGGGGCCGCAGTGAGCGAACCAATTCGGCGGGGATTCCCTAAGCTCTCCCAATCCGCCCAGACTTGAATAATGCGAGCTTCGCTTTTCTTCATGACAGTTCGCTTTCGCCTGCATCGGGGCTCGGCTTCACTACTGTAGGGGATTTTGGGCGTCGAGGCGGGTGCTTTTTGAGGGTCAGATTGATATCCTGCAACTTTCTACCCAGCGTGTCATCCTTTGCAAGCGCCTCCAAATCTTTGTCCAACCCCAGGCAGAAGAGCACATTTGCATACGCCCCAAAAGATACGGCTCCGTTTCCCCTTTCAATCGCGCGTAGAGTCGGCGGCGTGATGCCGGCGCGCTCCGCAAGTTGTGCAAGGGTTATCGCACGCCGCAAACGCGCCAGTCGAATATTTTCGCCAAGCGCGTCCATTCTTTTCTTGAGTGATGGTAGGGGTACTAGTGTTGTTCGTCCCATAATAAAAAATAGTTTACCACAAGTATCATCATTAAAGTAAAAGTATTTTCTATTAGACATCGATTAGTGCTGAGGTTCAAAAGAATTTCTCTGCCCGTCTTCGCCGGGGTTTCCTTCTGACGCAAGATCGCCGAAGGCAGGAATCCCCTAAGGGGCAAAAGCCTGTATTCCGCCCGCAGGACGATAGGCGGAACGCCTTTGAGCCGGATAATTTATTGCCCTGCTCTCGCGCGTGATGATTCGCAACGTTTCACTTCCCTCGCTCGTGACGATTCCCTTACCGAAGCGGCGCACTCAACTTGAATCATCATGAAAATCAGTTAATCATGGGTATCATGGTTCAAAGACAAGTGATTTTGCTCGCAATCCCATATACTTCAATCTGTTGTATCTTGCGCCAATTAATTGGATCGTTAGCAAATCCAAGCATTGATTGCGATTGCAATCAAATATAAAATCATAGTTTGCTAAAAACTTTACTGCTGTAAACTAAAAATAGCAAAAAAGCGCTATTTTAAGTGCAAATACTGTAATATACTAATGATTGTAAGTTGTTTGGTCAACATGAAAGCGCAAACGTGTCTTGAGGCATAGGAAAGCGACTGTTCGGTTTGAACTTGACATACTCGCTCTCTCGCGAATGAGTGGGTATCCGAGAAATACACCTGTATTTTCTACAAGGAGTCAGGAATGAAATTCAAAATTCTTTCTTTAGAACGCTTAGCGTTGTCGCTATTATGCTTTTCGTGACGCCAATGAAAGTAAATGCTGCTCAAGCATTCATCACAAGTTACAGCGTAATAAGAACAATTATGCCTGGAGGCATGTCAGTACAAGACCTACACTATTATAATTATACGGCGACGTATACAAGTAGCCAAGTAGGAGCATACCGAACTATCAAATTTATTACTTACCTGGGAAATGCAGCCACGGACTGGAGCGCCTATTGGCAAACCACTGGATCAGGAACATTCGTTAATCCAACTCCGCCTATAGCTTGTGGTCCTCATGGTTCAATAAATTCTTCAATTGAACATTACACACTACATGTGTTCATTTCAGAATTTTCGAGCAGTCCTGGAACTCCCAACTCGGCAGAGGATTGGAAAGATTCACCAGCAAACTGAAGGGGAACTGTAAAGATAGGCATTTGCAAAAGTCTGACAAGCAAGAATTTGTGATATTTATAATTTGTTATAAATATCAAAAATCCATGAGTGAAAACGGCTTTTACAAAATGTGAGACATTTTAATAAACGAAACCTAGCGAGGTTTTACCTGAGACTGATGGGATTTTATCTCAACGTTGCGATTGCATTTCTTATCGTCCGAAGGACTTCCCGCTGACAGCACTGAAGCGAAAGGCTTGTCCGTCGTGACGATTTGCATCGGTGCGGTACGTATCGTCGGACTGAGGAAGAGCCTCGCTGGGTTTCTAAACTAAAAAAGGAAAGATTGATGAATAAGAAGTATCGGAATATAGCAATCTTGATTTTAATATTGAATTTATTCTGTGCAACGATGATTTGCAATGCGCAAAATAAGACCAAAAACCGTGCTACGACCACATCAATTCTGGATATGGATAGGAAACTGGACGCGAAAATTACTGTGGAGTATCTTTCGTTGCAGGGAAAAGGCTTCCTGAAGAATTTATGGAACAAAACTGGATATGAATTTACTGCTACTGGCGGAGCGGCGGAGTTTAATTCTGCATACTTTTCTGTGGAGGCAAAACATGTCTCGATACGCTCGATGATGGAAAGCTACGCGAGTTTCAATCGAGTTAGTTGGAAAAAAACAAAATTGGGATACTCTTTGGTCTCAGGCGATAACGAACTTAATGCAGTTTTCGCTCCGCATAACCAATTTCAAGTAGCCAGAAACGAAGCTTGCATGAACTTTCTCAATGGCATGAAAAATATGTCGCCTGAAAGTCAAAATCGAATTAGTTCGCCACAGCCTTTCGGCGCGTTCCCCTCGGAGATGAAAGTTGCATTCAAGAAGATGGTGGTCTCGTTGGAAAATGAGATTGGGGAACAGGGCGGCTATAAGCCTGGAGTCTATTCTTCAGAATTGCCCTCAGCGCGTTTAAGTTTGAATACACGAATTCGTGAAGGTTTTACTCAGTATAATTTCGACTTTACAGTTCCTTCTGGCGGCGGGGGATTTTCAACCACGGACTATGAAGCGGGGAAAGAGAAGCGAGAGGGAGAGAACGACAAGTTAGCGAAAGCAGGCAGAACAGGCGCAGTCTACAACCCGGAAAAATACGAACTTTCGCAAAAAGAACTGAACAAACTGTCGGTGTTGAAACAGACTGTCTCTCTCAATATGAAAAACGCGACTCTTGTTCAGATACTCTCGGTTTTGCATGATAAGTACAATCTGTCAATCTTGGGTTCAGACCCGAAGGAAGCTTTGCAAAAAGCGAACGTCTCCATCTCATCTATGCCTCTTTCAGAAGCCATAAAAATTCTCGAAAAGACGTACAAAAAAACGAAATGGATGTGGACCAAGAGTGATTTTTTAGTGGTTCGTGGCCCGGGCGGTCTAGTTGTTATTGATCACACGCCGCACCCGGAAGGAGAGCTAAAATTCGGGCATTGATGATCACGCTCTTCAAGTCGCAAGGTAGTACAAAAAAACCGTCCCGCCCCGAAACATTCGGGGGCGGGACGGTTTTGATTCGAC
>JAYVOT010000111.1:0-2548 GCA_043757795.1 Chthonomonadaceae bacterium
CCGGACATCTCCAAAACGACATCCACGCCCTGCCCGTTCGTCTCCGCTTTGATGAACGCCTCAAGATCGGACTTCATCACGTTCACAGTGGCGTCCGCACCCAGCTCCTCAGCGAGTTTCAGACGATAGTCGCGAGTGTCCGTGACATAGACTTTCGAGGCTCCCGCCGCTTTTGCGACTGCAACAGCGAAAATGCCGATGGGGCCGCACCCTAAAACCGCTACTGTACGCCCGACTATCTCGCCGGAAAGAGCGGCATGCACTGCGTTTCCGAGCGGGTCTTGAATGCAGGCGAATTCCGGCTTGACGGCGCGATCATTTTTCCAGGCGCTGCCTTCCGGCACGACCGCATACGGGGCGAAACATCCGTCAACATCCACTCCAAGAATTTTCGTGTTGGCGCAAACGTGTCGTTGGTTCATTAAACACTGCTTGCATCTGCCGCAGACCCAATGGCTCTCACCGCTGACATAATCTCCGACCTTCAAACTAGTGACTTCCGACCCAACCTCAATAATCTCGCCTGCAAACTCATGTCCCATGACTCTCGGAGGCTTGACTCTGCTTGCCGACCACGAATCCCAACTATAAATGTGATAGTCCGTGCCGCAGATGGATGTCGCTAGCACTTTGACTTTAATTTGATCCGAGCGAGTGATGATCGGCTCAGGGACGTCTTGGATCTCCGCGCCTGGTCCGGCGAAGGGTTTGACAATAGCTTTCAATTTTGGAAATCTACCCTTTCAGAAGTGGGTACGCCAAGAATAGAATACCCGAAACGGAAAGTCTGCAGGTAAAGAGCGTGGAAGAATCGAAACTTAAGAGAGTTTGTGAAAGCTAGCCAAAGCGGGGGAAACACGAGTCGGATAAACGCTCGATTTCAAAGGAGATGCAAAAAATGTTGAATGCGGAACAAATCGCTTTTTTTCAAGAGAACGGATATATTTTAGTCAAAGGTCTTTTCTCAAAAGAGGAAGCGGCGAAATATCGGAAAGCCTGTCATGAACTTGCGGCTTTGCTAGGAAAAACCAGAAATCTTGATGCGACCTGGGGAAGCGCCAGGGATGCGGTCGCGGAAGCTAAAGAGACGAAAATCCTGCATTGCCATGATGTGCAGTACTACCATGCGTCTTTCACGCAACTGCTTGTAGACGAACGATTTACCGGAGTCGCCGCTGATGTAATGGGAACTCCGAATGTGCAACTACATCATACGAAAATGTTCATTAAGCCGCCGGAAAAAGGGTCACCTTTTCCCTTGCACCAGGATGCCCCCTACTTCCCTCATGACAAGCACAGCATGATCGCCGCCATTTTGCACTTCGACGACGCGCCCCTTGAGAGAGGGTGCGTGAGAGTTGTTCCCGGCAGTCACAAATTGGGGATTCTGGATCACTCTTCCGAGGGCGGGTGGCATCTTCCCTTCGACAAATATCCGATAGAGTCGGCAGTCGCGTGCGAGGCGGAGGCGGGCGACGCGCTCTTCTTCAGCTATCTCACAATTCACGGTTCTGGGATTAATGTGAGTTCGGAGGCGAGAACCACTCTGCTCGTGCAGATGCGCGACCCTACCGACCCTCCGACGATCAAAACGCATCAGTCTCCGGGGCAGGGCACTATCCTGCGAGGCATCAATCCGATGGAGTTGGCGAAAGACGCTCACTGAAAATAATGGGTCTTTCCATCGAACAGCACGCCCGTTCACGGGCGTGATTCAAATGGGCAAGACTTCCACCTCTCTTTCCCCTAAAATTGCGGGCGGCGGGCAGTGCCGGGGCACGGTAGCTCATCGGGAGCGGCGTAGAGAAGGGAGCGCAATCGGGCGAGTTTCACAAATGCGTTTTCACTTAATTGAAGAGCGAGTTGTCTAAACCCTGGTTCACTTTAACGTCTTTGTAAAGAGTGGTTCCAGCCTCTTTGCCGTTTTTGTTGACGACGGTAATCTTTGTCGGGAACCAGATTCCTGCGACGATCTCTTTGGGTTGGAGGTAGAAGTAAGTGCAGTTCAGCTTCCCTTCCTGGCTGTACTCTTCACGTTTGATCGTCACTTTCGTCTTCGGGTCAATCCAAACTAATCTGTGCGACGTATCTTCCGTCTTGTCTTTGTAGCTGATTCGAAACAGGGAGCAGTTGATTCCGTTCACGACTTGAGTTCGTTTGAACTCCGCTTCCGTGTAGGACAGGTAGCCCTTCGAGAGCATTCCAGCGTCGAGCAGAGTTTTGCGTTTTCCGGGCGAGGTTCCCAAATCGGTCTTGATATTCAATCCTGCCGAAGATCGAATAATTTGTTTCGAGCCGTTGTTGATGAGTGTGAATTTGCTTGCCGCCACCAGCCCGTCAACACGAAGATGATTCACTTCTTTGTATGAAAGAGTGACGTCTCCTTTCAACTTGTAGATATAGCCGAAATCCTTATTGATTTTCTCACCTTCGCGCTCGTCGAAAGTCCCTACTTTCATTTTGGCGGTGAAATCTTCCAGTTTATCCGAGACATAATCCGCGATATCGTGACTGGCTTCTTGCGCTCTCGCCCCTGTCGGGTTGACGA
>JAYVOT010000112.1:0-2546 GCA_043757795.1 Chthonomonadaceae bacterium
CCGCCAAAAACGAATAGGATACTGCGTGTAAGACCAAGCATGAATAAATTTTCCTTCCAGTGAGAGACTTGCCGACCTTACAACACGTACTGGCTTGAACTCGACTAGTTTTCCTTGTTTGATTGATGTCTGAGTCGTCCTAATCGGGATGTCGCGAACTGAACTTCGGCGTCGAAGTTTTTCGGTTCAATACCCGCTAATCACTCGATTTTCCGGATCAAAATTGTCATCGGATTAGAACTGATCTATTCTAACGCGACTGCCGGGAAGGAAACAGGGAATAGAATCGCCTTTTTTCAGTTCAATATCAAAGGAAAACAGCTTCTCTACCGAGAATAATCAAATGATGTCGCTGTTCAATACGATTACATTAGCAAGCAAACGGGAAACATCTGTTGATCGAAAATTCGAGCAGTCTGGAGTTGGAGTTTTTTGGAACCTTCGATGTGCGAATTGAAGGGGCGAGTCTATTGCGTTCCCTCTCCGCAAAAGGCAAGTCGCTGCTTGCTTACATGGCGATCCACTCCGGGAGACCCATAGCGAGTGCAGTGATCGCGGAAGAGATTTTTCCGGACAGCCGCTCGGACGATCCTCACGAAATCATCAAGAAAACCGTGCAAGAGATACGAAAGGCGTTGGGAGCCGAGTCATGGCGACTCCAAACTCCTTCTAATAGAGCTTTCTTGTTCGATATAGAGGGCGCGAGGGTCGATTGGAAAATTTTCCTGAACTCGCTGAACAAGGGCGACGAAGAGTCTCTGCAACACGCCATCGCTCTGCACGGTCGCCTATTTCTAGAAACGGAGACCCTCCCCTGGGCGAATGCCGAGAGGACGATGTGTCTCAAATTTCGGCAAGAGGCGCTGGAGTCGCTGTTTCGCTCTGCCGTGAACTCCAAAGAAGTGCGAAACGCTGGGAATTTTCTCTCGCGACAATTCGATTTTGAAACTCCGATCCTCTTCATAAAGGAAGCCTACTGGCGCGAACTCCTGGAGCTGCTTTTCAAAAAGCAAGAGTACGGTTTGATGCACCATCACTACCTTCAGCTGCAATCGCATCTTGAGCGCATCACAGGACGCCTGCCTGAGCAGTCCACACAGGACATATACCGCAAAATCCCAAAACCTTCGCTTGTCCGAATCCTCCAGAACAGAGACAAAAAAAGAAAGAGTTCCTTTCCGGAATCGGCTCGATTTCCCCGGTTCCCATTCGCGCTTCTTGGCAGGGAGATGGAGCGAAGAGCGATGAAGGACGCGCTTCCTGACAGGCGATTGCTCACTCTATACGGCATTGGAGGCGTTGGGAAAACAAGATTGGCAACGGCGTTCGCTCAGGAAATCTCTTCAGAGTTTAACGAAGAGATCGGGTTCATAGACCTGACTGCCGCTACTCCCGACACCCTTCTGAAAACAATTGCAACCGGATTGGAACTGAAAGCAAGCGCCTTCTCAGACCCATACGGCGCATTGAAATCTCGCTTTTCTGCAAAACCGGCGCTTCTGGTTCTCGACAATTGCGAGCGCCTCGTTGAAGAGGTAGCGAATCTTGCCGATAGTCTGCTGAGGGATTGTCCGAAACTTGTTTTGCTTGTGACGAGCCGCGAGGCGTTGGGGCTTGCGAGCGAGCGCGTTTTCTCTCTGAAACCCCTCCAAACTCCCTCTAAAAATAAGATTTCCCTTCAGAATTGGGCTGCGTTTCCGGCTTTGCGTCTCTTTGTGGAGAGAGCCGAATTTGTGCGACCCGATTTTGAAGTGAGCGAATCGAACCTGCAATCCATCGTCGAACTCTGCAAACTGGTGGACGGGTTGCCTCTCGGAATCGAAATCATCGCCTCTCAGGTCGCAGACATCTCCATTTCCCGTATTTCAGCTAGTCTCAAAGATTGCATTCTGCATGTCAATCATCGTTTTCGGGGTGCGCCGACAAAGCAAAAGACTCTGGTTGCTACTCTCTCCTGGAGCTATTCCGATTTGAGTCCGGAGGAAAAAATAGTTTTTCGTCGACTGTCGGTCTTCGCGGATGGGTGGACTCTCGAAGATGCGGAAGACATCTGTTCTGACGAGGAGATTATTCCGGAAAAGACGCTGGCTTGCATTGTATCTCTGAGTCGGAAGTCTCTTATCGTGTCTCAGTTTACAGAGAAGGATGCGATCCGATACTCCTTTTTGGAGACTGTTCGGATGTTCGCGTGGGAACAGTTGATATTGGAAAGAGAGGCGGAACCTCTCCAATACAGGCATCTGGAACGTTTCGTGGCTGTCGCAGAGAATGCAAACCGGCATTTTGAAGGCCCGCGCGAGGCGGAAGGAATTGATCGCTTGAAGGCGGAGCAGGAGAACTTGCGTAAATCGCTCCAATTTTGCTTTGAAAAAGAGGAGACGATTTCCGGTTCGCAGTCTATGGACGAACTTTCCAGGGAATTGGGCTTGCGGCTGTGCGGGGCGATGTGGAGATTCTGGGAAATCCAGGGCAGTTTTATAGAGGGTGTGAGTTGGCTGGAGAAAGCGCTGAAAACTCCGCAAACTCCTGAAAACGAGCTTGCATAC
>JAYVOT010000113.1:0-2542 GCA_043757795.1 Chthonomonadaceae bacterium
AGGAAGTCGCCGTGCTGAGTTCTGAGCAGGCGTGTCAAACTTGTTAACGCCCTGCCCTATCGCCCCAATGGAAGTTATCGTGAAACCAGCGCTCAAAAGCGCCATCGCAACGCCATATCTCATTTTGTTTTCCCTTCTTGTCGCAAACTCAACCGATCTGAAACAACTTGCCAAGTCCGAAAGTCACTCCGCCTGTGATAATGCCGATTACGGTCATCTCCAATCCGCTCGCCCACCACGATCTGGCCGTAATCAGGCTTTTCGCCGCCCCCACCGCAAAATGCGCGATCATCCCCACTACTGCGGAGGCGATTACTGCAGGAATTCCACGCAGGAAAAAGAAAGGGATGATAGGCACAATGCCCCCCACCGCTGTTGAGAGGGCTGCGGAGAGCGCGCCGATAAGCGGATTGGGAAAGCTGCGCTCGGTGAGTCCAAGTTCCTCCTGTGCCATTGTTTTCAAAAACAGTTCCGGCTGTGAGCTGATGCGCTCTGCGACTTTGTCGGCTTCCTCCTCCGAAAAGCCTTTCAACTGGTAGAGTAGACTCAGCTCTTCCGACTCATGCTCAGGAGAATTTTCAATCTCGGATCGTTCTCTTTCAATCTCCGCATCATACACTTCGCGTTCAGATTTAGATGCCATGAAAGCGCTGGCTCCCATAGAGAGTGCGGAAGCGAGCATGGCGACCAACCCTGCAACTCTAACGACGCTGTCGCCGCTCAGTCCGCCGGTTGCAGCGCTCGCGCCAGTCGCCCCCGCCATCCCGCTCACTACGCCGAATACCGCTCCCAGTCCGTCATTCACGCCATAGATTGCGTCCCCAATCCAACTCCCTGTCGAATTATGCCATTTCTCCCCTTTCAACATCGCTTCAAGGCGAGTTCGAGGTTCATCTTGGCTTTTGAGCGAATGCAGAGCGACGGCGTGCCGTTTCTCCTCCTCTTCAATTCGATTGAAAAGTTCGTGCGATTCCGGGTCCGAAGCTAAATCTGAGGCGTTGCGCTCAAAGAGGGCAATATTTTTTTCCTCCTCCGCCTCCATCCGGCGCAACATGGCATCCGTTCCCAATGTTTTGAAAAGTAGACGCTGAGCTGCTGTGGGATTTGTTTCAGCCTCCGGAACAACGCCCCCTAATTCCTTTATTCGCTCTGAGAACTGCCTGGCATGGCTCTCTTCAGATTCGGCGAGGCGAATAAAAATGCGCTGTCTATTAAGATCTTTCTGAGCCTCTCCCAGCGCTCGATAGAGTTGCGCCGCCTCAATCTCTTTCTCCCACGCAGTTCGGAGCGCCTGGATCACTTTCGCACTATTCATTGTCACGCTCGCTTCTACTAAAATAATTTACTTTATAAACCTATATTTTATGAGAGTCCAAATCGCTTCAACGCCGTCAGTCCACCTGATTTTTTTACCTGCAGACATGCTGCGAGCGGTGTATTGAATAGGAACTTCGATAATTTTGATCCCTTTTTTCAGGATTTTTGCGGTAACTTCCGGGCAAAATTCAAATCGTTTGCATTTGAGATCGAGACTTTGCAGAAGCTCCGTCTTAAAAGCTTTATAACAGGTCGCTTCATCAGTCAGACGATAACCATAGAGAACTCGGACCATCGCGGGCAACAGCCAATTGACGAACCGATTTGCAGGGCGCATAGCGGGAAAGCCTTTCGTAAAGCGCGAACCATAGACAACTCTTTCTCTACCGCAGTCGAAAGCGGCCACTATCGGCAAATAGTCCTCCGGCGAATACTCCATGTCTCCATCTTGAATGATGCAAACCTCCCCTTTTGCAAATGGGATGGCGGTTCGAATGGCTGCTCCTTTGCCCTGATTTTTTTCGTGGTAAAATACGCGAACATTCGGATACGCCCCCTCAATGTTCTCTTTTAGATATTCGCGCGTTCCATCCGTGGAACAGTCGTCTACAATAAGTATTTCCAAGCTCAGAGGAACATTCAAAACTCTTTCCAGCAGTTCCGGCAAAGTGGATCGTTCATTAAAAATTGGGAGAAGAACCGAAAGCCTATATTGACTCAAAATGGTTTCCTATTCGTCAGGAATTCAACTTTAGTTCAAACTGAGGGAGCGAGGCGAAGAAGAAACAGACGAAAAAATCCGCTGTCGTCAAAATTAGGGTATCTCGCGGAGCGAGCGACAACAGCGGTTTGCCATCCAAATCACAGAAAGGAGATCACATTTCAATAGACTTGAGTCCCATTTGAATTGTTCCCTCCCGCGTAAAAGAATTTTAATGCTGCCGTCCGCTTCCAAATTCCGCATTTCGAATCGCTGTTTCCAGTCGATATTGAGAGAGAGTAAGCGTCAGATCGCCGCGCGTGCGTTCCAAAACCGCTCGAAGCGAGTCGGTCGACCTCCGCAACCCGCCCGTAATCGCATCCGGAAAATCGAACGAAGTCAGCTCGAAATAGATGTCGTCCATGACCTTTAAAACGGATTCCGCGCGTGCCAGGTCACCCTCTCTCAATCGATCTAAAACGTACCTTCGACTTTCGCTTGCCGCTTCTGCGATTCCGATCAAAT
>JAYVOT010000114.1:0-2542 GCA_043757795.1 Chthonomonadaceae bacterium
TCTCCCGCGCTACGGGCAGAAGGGGGGCGAGAGTTCATCGTTGAAAATGCATTGCGTCTGGAATTACGCACGTAAACGAGCTTGCTGATTCGATGAAAAGCCCTGTGAATTGGTGTGGCGGATTGGCGATTTTGAAGAATCTACGGGAATGCCCTTGCCTCTCATAATGTGAAGATCGGTCGGCGTTTCAGCGCCGGGGAGGATAGGACCTTCGCAACTATCACGAAACTTCGTCAGCAGCGACAGCCTGATGCTCTTGAGGATGACGGCGCAACAAAAATGAGACGATCGAAGTCAAGACCATCAACCCGGTGGCGAACCAGAGTCCTGCGGTGTAGCTCCCTTGAGTTTTGTCCAGTAGAAATCCCATAATGTTCGGACCGAAGAAGCCGCCCAGATTCCCCACGGAATTGATGAAAGCGATGCCGCCCGCCGCCGCTTTCGCTCCCATGAGGCTCGTTGTCATCGCCCAGTAGGAGCCTGCCGCAATACGTTCTCCCAGAGCGTAGATCGATAGTCCGACGAGAACCAACGGAGCTGTCGGGGCGTAGACGCAGGCAAGAAAACCCAACCCTCCAATGAAATAACCGATCACGACATGATGGCGGCGCTTTCCCGATTTGTCGGAATGCCAGGCTCCGAACATCATCGCGATCGCCCCCACAATGCCCGGAATAATGCCTATCGTCGAGACGAACGAGTCCGACCAGATGCCTCCGCTTCGCGCTTTGATCATTTGCGGCGTGAAAGAGCCGACTGCATTCCCTGCCGTCGCGGATAGAATGAAAATGAGGCAAAGATGCAGCACTCTCGGATCTGAAAGAGAAGCAAGAAGAGAAGGATGGTGTACGCGCTCCTTATTGGAATCCTCTATCGCAAGGCGCTCTTGAATCCAGGCTTTCTCGTCGTGCGTAAGCCATCGCGTGTCTGCAGGTCGATCCGGCAATAGCTTCCACACGGCGACACTGAGCAGAATGGAGGGGATGCCTTCAATCAAAAAGAGCCATTGCCACCCTTTGATTCCCCAATAAAGGTTCATCTTAAGCAACACGCCGCCCAGTGGACCGCCAACTAAACTGAAAACGGTAGTCAAAGCCAGAAACAGCGCCATCACTCTCGCACGAACGGAAGCGGGAGTCCAGTAGGTGAGGTACAAAATGATTCCAGGGAAGAACCCCGCCTCGGCGACTCCGAGCAGGAACCTCAGCGAATAGAAGCTGATAGGAGATTTCATGAACATCATGCAGCAGGAGATCACGCCCCAGGAGAGCATAATACGTGCGATCCATCGACGCGCCCCGAACTTCTCCATGATGATATTGCTAGGTACCTCGAACAGAAAGTAGCCTATGAAGAATACGCTCACCCCGAAACCGAAGACCGTATTGGAGAAATTCAGGTCTTTCTGCATTGTAAGCGCTGCGATGCTGACGTTCCCTCGATCCAAAAGGTTGAAGGTGTAGAGGATAGCAAGAAAGGGAACTAACCCGATCATGATTTTCTTAACGACTGATTTTTCGATCTCTTCGGGGCGCTTTGCTTCCTCGACTGGCATGAAGAGTCCTTTCTCTGCATTTAAAATGATGCGGCGGAAGAACCCGCCCCCGAATTTTTATACGAACTGCGACATTGCGTCTTCACTCGGATATTTCAAACCCATTCTACGCAGACCTGTCGTTTCCCTTCTATGGGTCAGACTCTCAACGCAAAGGGATTTCGGCTCATCAGCCTGAATAGAAAGACTGTGCGAATTGTGAAAGGAGAGACGCCATGTCCTCTCCTGATTTTTTTGCTATCGTTCTTTTTGTTTCAGACGACTGTCGGGATCGCGCAAACGCCGCAACCCTTCACGACTCCGCTCTTGGAAAAGGGCGCGCCCGGTTTCGATTCGTGCCGCAATGAGCCGGAACAGGCGAAAGATTACTGGGTATAAAACATCCGCAACGTAGGGACAAACCCCTGTCGCCTAAGAACGTATCTTCCGGCAGTCTGCAACGAAGTTTCAATCAAATCAATTCATTCCTCTTCCAATTCAGTGAGACTGTCCTCCTCCGCATCTCCGTCTGAAGAGATAGGAGCGTTGCCCAAAATGCGTCGACGGTCCGCTGGGTCGACTATTCCATAAAGATCGAGAATCCGGTTATCGAGGGCGAGGTCTGCTGATTCGACCTCATCGTGCGTCGCATTTATCTCCTTGACTATCTGCGCTTCCTCTGCAAAAAAAGCCGCGAGGGCGTTCGGAGGTTCCGGCAACTCCGCTTGCAAACAGATTTCCTCCCAGGAACGCCCTTTCCATTGCGGACGATCAAGATAGTTCAAGAGGAAACGCAAAGCGCTAGGATCTTCCGTTTCCAACCAGAGTTGATTGGCTCGAAGGACGACTGCATTCGGAAATTTGTCCGACGTAAAGACTCGCGCTATCTGCGCGGTCGGATCGCACTTGTCAGGCAATTGCAACAGGCCGGCTGCTCGCGCATCGAACAGGGAGTAGACTGGGAAGTTCCGATTTTTCTCTCGCATTCGCTTGAGCAAAATGTCGTAA
>JAYVOT010000115.1:0-9367 GCA_043757795.1 Chthonomonadaceae bacterium
TTTGCTATGACCCGCGATCCACAAAACTTCCGGCCGGGCTGGACGCGACCTGGACGCTGACAACGGAGAAACTTGGCTCCACAGACACAGACGCTTCGCCGATGAAAGTCTATGGTAAGAACTTCCCCGGCGGCAAAGTCGTCCTTGGCGGAAACCTGCAACTTCCGGCGGCAGGCGCTTTGTCGAACTACGTGGTCGTCGTGCAACCGAGATAATACATAGGATCTGCAACGAGAATTACGATACTCTTAATTACTTCTCGATACGCCGCAACTCCAATAAAACGCCTGTTTCAACAGTTCGGATGAACTGTTGAAACAGGCGTTTTATAACTCGCATTACGCAATATGAGTTTCGTGATAGGGATTGATAGGTCGTCTTGATTCATAAGACGCTTCAATTTTAGATCCCTTCGCTCCAAGGCAATCCGCCGCAGGCGCCCTGGCGAAGCGCCGTTTCCAGTCGAGACTATTTTCGGCGAAGCAGTAAAACGCGTCGGTTTGAGCGTCGTCTCAATGGAATGAAAGTTGGGGAAAACGCAACAAATACTCATGAATACTCTCTGACAGTCAACAGACTTTCTCTTTTCAGGAGCCTCATCGCATGACCATTCTACCTCTGATCAAACTCTTGCTCCTCTCATCAACGCTTCTTGCGATCAATCAACCCCCCACACAGAGCATTGGAGCCTTCATAACTCCAATTGAGGCCACCGCCACAAGTTCTCAAGAAGGCGCAGGAAGAACAGCCCGCAAAATGATCGACGGTTCAGGGTGGGACGAGACGACTCCCGGGTCGGGTATCTACGTTCACTCCAATAATGTCACTGAGGGCGGGAGTTGCATGTGGAACGGAGCTGCGGACGCCTCTCTAACTTTTGACCTAGGAAAGAGCTACCGCGTCAACGGCTTCTATGTTTGGAACTACAACGAGATCGGCTGGAATTCGCGCAGCGTGAAGGACATTTTCGTTGAGACTTCCCTCGATGGCAAAGCGTTTGCGCCTCTCAAAAAATTCACACTGAAAATGGCTCCCGGAACGGAAGAATATCAGGGGCAAACAGTCCCGTTCAAAAATCCGATTTCAACCCGTTACTTTCGATGGAAAATACTTTCGAACTATCGCGGAGGCGAGATGTCGGGGATCTCCGAGGTTCGATTTGCAAACGCGGATGCAACGGCGAAAACGTCCGTCAAACAAGTTTATCAGCCAAAATATCCGCGTCCTCTGCACCCCAAACCACCCACAGGAGCTCCGAATATCGTTTTTCCTGCCGATTCGAGTGTCGTCGATCTCACAAAATCTCCTTACAACGCCGTTGGCGACGGGAAAACGGACTGCACCGCTCTCATTCAGAAAGCGCTGAACGATTATGCAGGAAGAGGGACGCTCTATCTGCCGAACGGCAACTATCTGATCTCCGACACGCTGAATTGGTCCTATGGAAAAACGAACAACGAGGCGCGAAACGTCCTCCTTTGGGGTCAGAGTCGGGAGGGCGTCGTCATTCAACTCAAGGATCGATGTCCTGATTTTCAAAAGCCTAAAAAACCGAAAGGGATGATCAACACTGGGCATGCTCCCGCTCAACGCTTCGGCAACGAAATACGCAACCTGACTATCGACAGCGGAGTCGGCAATCCAGGGGCCTGCGGATTGCAGTTCATCGCGAACAATCAAGGCGGCGTGTATGATGTGTCGATTATGAGCGGGGACGGGCAGGGAATCAACGGACTCGACCTCGGATATACGGATGAGCAGGGACCTTGCCTCATCAAAAATGTGACAGTAAAGGGATTCGACATCGGCATTCACACTGCGACAGGCGTCGCTAGCGTCACTCTAGAGCACATTCGCGTGGAGAGCCAGAACCGATTCGGGTTTCGGAATGACGGGCAACCCTGTACCGTGCGCGATCTGCGCAGCGTCAACGAAGTTCCCGCCTTCTTCAACTCGGCAGGCTTCAACACCCTCATCGATTGCGAGTTCAAAGGCGTGGGAAAAGCTGCATCGCAACCCGCTTTCATCAATGACTCCGCAATGATCGCCAGGAATATTCGCACCTCAGGATATCGAGTCGCACTTCAAAACCGAAGTGGCAAGGCGGTTGACTTCGCAGGTCCGAATGTCGCTCAATTTCTCAGCAAACCTGCCGTTTCGCTTTTCGGGGTTGCCGACAAAGGGTTGAACTTGCCGATCAAGGAAACCCCGGAGATCCCTTTCGCCCCTCTCAAACAGTGGGCGAACGCAATGAAGTTTCGAACTCCCAATGGCGACGACAGCGACGCCATTCAACGCGCTATCGACTCCGGCGCAACGACAGTCTATCTTCCAGTAGGATACTATCGTATCGGGAAAACGATTCTCATACGCGGAGCGGTACAACGAATCATCGGCTTCAAACCGGTTTTCGGGATTCAAGCCCCTCTCAATTCTCAGAACTCGCCGGTTTTTCGCTTTGCAGAGGGAGCCTTTCCCGTGGTAGTCGTGGAGGGGATCGACACGGATTTTTCCGGAGGTCCTTATTTCTTCATGGAGCACAACTCCACGCGAACGCTTGTCATGAAGCGACTTCAAATCAATTTCCAGGCGGCTGAAGCCTATCGTACAGGTCCCAGGGGAACGGGGGATCTCTATATTGAAGATGTGGTTGGGCGATTCTTCCATCTTCGCAAACAAAATCTCTGAGCGAGGCAGTTCAATCCGGAAGGCGACGGAGTGCATCTTGAGAACGACGGCGGAACCGCCTGGATTTTAGGAATGAAAACGGAGGGCGGCGGACCGTTGCTCGACTTGAAAAACCGCAGTCGCACGGAGTTGCTCGGCAGCTTCACCTACACGGTCGGAGACAGCAAGCGCGCTCCGATGTTCGTCATCGATAATTCAGTTGCAAGCATCAGTTTCTCGGAAGTCTGCTTTACAGGAGCGCCGTTCCCTATCATCGTTCAAGAGACCAAAAACGGAGAGCGTCGTGAAATTCGCCAGGAGGACGACAAATGGGGCGGACACTTCACGCTCTTCACCGCCGGTATCAAGTAGCGATACGGATTTTTGAACTCGAATTGCATGATAATCGGCTGAAACAACCGGCGATCAGACTCCCAGGGTTTGAACCCGGTCTCCGCTGCGCTTTGCCCAGCGTATGCTTCGAACACGGTGAGAACTCCCCTCTCTCCTTCCTGTGCAAGCGCAGATGGCGGAACGCCACTGAGACCGGGTTCAAACCCTGAGCATTTTTGTTTCCAGGGGATAAGTATGGTCGAAAAAGCAATGTCATCGATGCGATTACTTTTGGGCGTTGCTTTCAATCGTTGCGATCGCATTTATCGCTTAGAGGGGTTTTCCGCCGAAAACGCTACAGCGAAGCGGTTCAGCCCGTCGCAGAGAATTTTCAACCAGGCTCTACGTCTCATCGTTCTGAGGCATGGCTAAGCTAACGGAAACATCGAGACTCAAAAAAAGGGTTGCAGTAAAATCACTGCAACCCTGATGATTGAAACGCGCTACTACAAAAAAAGGTACATCTAAACATCTCTAAGATTGGAACTGAACAAAAATTCGGTTTGTCCACAGAAGATGTTTCTGGGTCACATTACTCAGACACTTTTCCAAATGACGCTTAATAGCGTTGGATGTTGCATCCTCAGTCCGTGAGGTCGCTTTGCGATCCGCAGATCGCACCTAAAACACGCTCTTGCAAGTGCTTTGCACGCGTGCGCGATCCAGAAAACAACTGTCTGTGTAATATAAATCGGCGCCTTCCCTGGCAGAAAAACAACGATTCAATGAAAAGGCTTATTCCAATACTAAGCCTTAAGGGTTGGTTTAGTTCCGCCTTTAGTCCCGCCGCCGCCGTTTGATTCAGTTCCATCAGCGACTAACCGGGATTCAACTGCTTGAACGGAGTTTCTGCTTTGGAGATGAGAAGCAGGTTTGGCGTGAGTGACGCAGAAGATGAAAGGAGCCGCCAGGGCGATTCCCAAAATCCAGAGCGCTCTTCGATTCTTCAGAGATGTAGCTTTCATGACTAACGGTTGTCCTTCTCCATTTCGCTATCCAGCCAGTTCCACCAGGCAACCAGTTCGGTGTCGCGAATTTGGAATAGTGTTTGCAGAAACTTTTCTCCTAAGCACGATTGTGAATTTTGTTTCAATATCGTGTTCATGAGCGTTTTCGCTTCTACGTAGTATCGGTCTTTGATGAACGCCAGCATGAGGTTGCAGGCTCGCATCGGTGTCGGACGCTCCATCGCCATTCTCGCAAAGTGTGCGGCTCGCTCAATATTGCACTCTCGATTCCTGCCTGCATCGAACCATGTCAAATAGACGTCGGCGGCGTTGTTTGCGGCGATGTATTTCTGTTCGCCCGCATCCTGTCGTTCGATGATGGAAAGATATACGTTGAGCGCCTCACGCAGATTGCCGGTCTGCATGAGCAGGACGCCAACTTCATTTTTCGCCGCCAAAAACTGAGGATCAGTTTCATATGCAGCGCGATAGAGGCGAAGGGCCTCTTCCAGTTTCCCTGCTTTGCGTGCTTTCGTCGCCTGAACATAAAATATCTGGGACTCAGGATTGATCGACTTGGGGTCGTTATCCAGCACGAACAGGTCGAGAACGCGCATCGTAACGCGCATCTCAGGGGAGGGCGGGGCAGCATTCATCCCTGTGCTAACCTCGTTGACCACCGCCTCCTCTATGTTTTCTTCCGCATCGTTCAATTGCGAGGCTCGTTCGCTCCATGGGGAGGTCAGAAGCCTGCGGAAGAGATCTGATTGACGCTCAGCTGTCCAGTTGTGTGACGGTGACGATTTATGTCGCACTCGGCTACTCCTTTGCTGTGCCAGCAAGCGTACAAAAGGATTGTCCAGCCCGCATTCTCGTTTTAGGATTGTGGCGAGGGCTGCACGAGCGCGACAGACGGTCTGCCGCTCGCGATCGCTTTCAGGAGCCACGCGCAAGCCCTCCTGGCGTTGGCGTTCGCGAGTCATATCGCGTTGAATCGCTTCAAGATAGTTCTGAGGAATGCTTTTGAGAGCCGTCGCCAGAGCGATTCGGAACCTTTTTCGTTCATCCTGCGCGATCAGCATCTCTTCAGGATGTCCTGAAAGATCGGTATCCGCGATCGTGTCGCGCAAGAGCAGACTACTCTCCCCATCGCCGGATGAGAGGGGTTGCTCCATCGAGACCGTCGTCACTTCCCGCCGATTGAGGCGTTCCGCATCGCTGATGACCGAACGAATGCAACGCGTCAAATACGCCGCGGGGTCCGGGAATATGGCGTCGAGAGCCTGAGAATAGGTTGAAGACTGCAACCGAGTGTCGTTCTGATATTTTCTCAGCGCGACACGGGCCATTTTCCTGCACGCTTCCTCAAGAGCCACATAGCAATCGTTCGCGCTAAGTCGCGCGGTAAGGTTGCGCCCGTCCTCCAATTGGCGGGTCGAAGTGAGCATAGAAATTGCACGCGCCCCAAATCTGCGCAGGATGATCTCTGCAGCCTGAACAGGCTCATCGACATCCTGTCGCGGGGACGCTATAGTCAATTGATAGATGTCCTGGGTCGCATCTTGCGTAACCACGGTCATTTCCCTTCATCGAGAATCAGAACGATAGACTACATTCAATACAGACGCACCATTTACAACTTCGTGACATAGTAGAAAAGAATATTATTGCTTAATATGGTTAACCTTCTTTGAAATGCACATTCAAACTTGTGCAAAGTCCGTTTTCAGTTCATCATCCGTACCTTTACTGATATTATAGACTATTTTCTTGAGAAAGAGTCTATCAATCTTGAATTTTTACTGCGTGATATACTAGTTTTTTTGAAACGACAGGGTCTTTTTCCCTCATACCTTTTATGACGGATGTTATATACAATAAGTTCCGGAAATTTCAGTCCAATTCGGATGAACTCGGCGAGTTAAAATTTGAGAACTCTAGGGCGTCCCGTTCGCTCTTTTCTATTTTTCTTCGCTAACTCTTCAATGCGGCGCCTCCAGGATTTGACGTCGATTTTCTCGTTTGGATTCCCCTCCCGAAAAGCGTTCGCAGGCGGTTCGAAAGAAAAAAAGGTCTCGTCGAAAATTGGCGAGGACTTCACCTCATTGGCAAAAGTGACGATGACTCTGTTTCGTATTACGGCGTCCTCCGGATCCGCCTCCAGAACATCGGACTTAGGCGCGACAAGAGGCGCCTTCAACTCATCCAGAGGGTTGACAGATTCGGGAACGGCAACAATAGTCGCTATCCGTTTCGCCAGAGGAGCGGTCTCGACTTGCATCTTCAACAACAACTTGCTTTCCGTGCCGATAAAAAACCTGGTTTGAACGTCCTGCTTGTCCGTGCGAGTGGCGATGGAAACGATGTCCGCTTCTTGATCGGCTATCTGTTCCCTACCGACGCAACGCACTCCAAGCGAGTTCTTCAGCGTATCAGTAAACGGATCTATCCCCATCAGCATCGCAAGTTCTAGCGTCCCGTCCGTCTGTTTGCCGACTCTCAAAATATCGCGCAGATATTTCGGAGCTTTAATTTTGGAGTAGAGTTTTTTTTCGGAGTCGAAACTCCACAAAATCTTGCCGTCGCAAATCCTGGATTGCGTCTCCGTCTTCCCTTTATTTCCCAAAAAGGAGAATTCCAGGCGCAACCGGTTTGGAGATTTATAGGAGAGACTAACGGAGTTGTCGAGGCTTTTCTCTCTTTTCAAATCTATGTCCGCCTCATTGGAAATCAACTCAGGCGTCTGAGCGGCGTTCCGTCGATTCGCAGAAACTGCGGGAGGCATGGGAACGTCGGAGATCTCTTCAGGATTCATGGGGAGCGTGGTGGAGGAGTAGGAAGTGACTTGTTTGAAAGAGGTCAATTTCGAGTAGCGCTCAGTCATCTCCCTCAAAATTCGGACAGCTTTCGGCTCGATCACGACAGGCGGGGCGGGCGCTTGACCGGGAACGATCTGCGGAACAAGACTCAGGCAGAGACCAAGCGACAACAGACGCCCGGTGCGAGTGAGCGAATTCAAATAGTTTTTAAGGGAAAATTCGGCGATTTTCATTATATTGAGACTTTCAAAAAAATATGAATAGGCAACCTGCCGCCGAATGCGATACGGGAGCTATGTGCGCTCAAATTATTCGCGTCTTCAACTGTAGCATTTCAAGCCCCGTATTCGTCGTCCAAAGAGCGTCCATTGCCCTGCCGGACGTTTCCATCGTTAAAGCTAATCTTGGCGTGAGTAATTATTGCAAATCTTTAGGCTGATTTCCTCCTTTTGGTTTGAGACTAACAATCAACGCGATTTAACTTTACGCAGGTTTTTGCCAGATAGAGATAAGGTTGTAGGTCAGAAGCTCGTCATCGGTGTAGTCCTGCAATCCGCCGTTTTTGCGGATTTTGCCCAACTCTTTCTTGAATGGTTCCGCTTTTTCGGGTACGTCCTGATCCATCAACAACTTCATGCCCGGCATCGCGGCTTCGTACAACGCTTTCCATTGAGGAATTCTCATTTCATTCAGATAGGCGTTGGGAGAGATCAAAGAGTTGTACTCCGGGCGGAGGTGCGACCAGAAGGGAATGTGTTCCCTTTTTCCAGAGAAGACTCCGATGTCGTGGCAACCGTTGTCCGAGGTGTATAAATGTAGGCTGACGTACGCCCCTCCGCCGGGTTTAAGGACACGGCAAATCTCTCCGACGACTTTCTCCGGGGCGGGAAGATGCTCGAATACTGAAAAGGAGTAGACGAAATCGAAACTCTGATCCGGAAAAGTCATCTCTTCCGCGTTCATTTGCAGGTGAGTCGACTTCGGAGGACGAGGAACTTTAAGGAGATTGCACATCGCTTTTTCGTAGCGCGAATCGATTCCAAGCGCTTTTCGCGCCAGTGTCTTCACCGTTCTTAATATCCCGTTGCTTTTGAGCATTTGCAGATAGGCTCCGGGATCAATGCCCTGCGGAATCACGTCAAGGTCGATTCCTACCACTTCGTTGCGGATCCCAAGATAGATCATTTCTCGCGGCGTCTGCCCGGGACCGATTATGAGTATTCGCTTATTCACGAGAATGATTCCGGTGGCTTCGAGAGTGCGAGCCTCAAATTGTCTCATCCAATCAATGGTTCCTTTTGCCTGACCTTCTATGTCTTCGCTTTTCATCTTATAGAGTCTAAGCGCGTCCTGGAAGAAATGCAACGGGTTGGTTCTAGCGAATGTGTAGGTCTTCATCAAGTTTTATCCTTATCGCAAAAAGCGTCCTCCATGCACATCGGCATCTGTCGCTACATAGCGATTATACCTTCCCAGGAACGCTATGATGCAGAACGGTGATGGTATCTAAGAATAATTTGAGACTTCATGCCCGAAGTAGACGTTTAAAATCGATAGGAAATTCCTCACAACGTGCTCGATAGCGCAAGTGATGAAGCCGTTGAATGCAGGACAACTATCAATTCCGGATTTTTTGAATCGCTTCCGCCTCAACTTCTATCGGGATAGGAGTGAAACTTCCGGTTCGAACCCTATCGTCGGCGTCCAAATCAATTCGCTCCGCCAACTTGTCTTGCCCTCCGGCTACTTTCTGATCATTCTCGAAAAGGGGTTGGAGTTCATCAGTCTCTACGATTCTCGATTGTAGCTTTTCATATGCCTGCCTCGCTGCGTATCGAATAGCAGGAGATGTCATTTCAGACTTGTCAAGTAAAATTTTTCGCATTAACTCCAGAGTCTCCGGTCTTTCATCCAGAGCGATGACGCGAATCAACTCCAGCATGAATTCATCGCCAACGAGCGCCTTCTCATCTGCGGTCTGATTATTCTTTAGAAGATGTGCGAGCGTCTGTGCGAGAGCGTCCTTCGAGTCTCTCTCCCACTTCGCAAAGTCTTCCTCGCGAACTTCCGGAAGAAGACGTTGCAAAAATTTGAAAAGCGACGCTTTCAAAACTGCAAGAGACTCCTCTTTCCCCGAATAGCTATTCAAGAAAAGAAGCGATTGCGGAACGATGCGAACGTCGTTGGTCGCCTCCAACAGCGTCGCGAGGCGGTTCTGCAAGGGCGTTTCCGGGGCTTTAGGGGCGAGAGAGTAGCGATTAATGGAGTGATAAATTGCGATCAGACAACCGCAATAGCCGGTGAGGCTGAACCAGTTCATTTGCGGTTGCGCCAGCAGCATCAATATCATTCCTGAGGCTCCCCCGACCGCAGGCGCAAACCGAATCAGGTTTTGGTTCTGCCAGTTTTTGCGGGTTTGAAGCTCATCTGAAAGCGGGTATTGCCACAAGAGTTCGTTTATGATTGTATACGCTTCGTCTTCGGAAAGCGAGTAGAGAGCGTTCATCGCATACTCTCGCTCTTGAGTCGCGGAACTCTGCA
>JAYVOT010000116.1:0-2540 GCA_043757795.1 Chthonomonadaceae bacterium
GCCGCGCACTTCAAGAACGGTTATCTCGATATCGTTGCCGATCATAATGCTTTGATCAGGTTTGCGTGTTAAAACTAACATTGCACTGCCCTCCCTGGCGACGGAGGCTTGTTGTTTTAGTTGAAATCACTCTATACAACAGGCTTCGTCGATAAGTAAAAGTTTTGATGACTCTATTTTCGGAAGCGAAGCCTGTTATCTTTAGGGGTATTTTTCATTTTACAGTCAAATATTCAAAATATTTTTATATTAGCTGCGATTATTTGGTTTCCCTGAGCGATCAAGACGATTCGGCGACTGTTCGTGCCCCGCCGCGCTTGCAGGTAAAATCGGTTCCGCTACGCCTGCCCGCCTTGCAGCTGCTCGCTCCAACTCGCGCACAACCTCGTGTCGGGTAGTAAACTCTTCGTTCATTACAATCACCTGTTTGCCTAATCGCGAGGAGTCGTTTATCACGATCGGAGCAAGCAGATTTGCTGTCATTCCTTTCGGGTTTCCCTTCGGAATCGACATGATCGCGAACACCTGAGGTTTCACTTCAAATTCCAGCTTGAGAGCGTTAGTGTCGCTTTCGGAGAGTCGCAGTCGATAGTCAGGGCGAAAGAAGACCGGTTCCATCAAGGGAAAAGCCACGCTTGGTTCATCGACCGACTGCAACCAGCTGAAGTTCGCCTGCCCGTCCTGTTGTACGAGAGTATACTGTTTATATTTTTCAAAACCTATCATGCCATCTGGAAAAGTTACGATGCGATCACTCGCAACTTGCAACGTTCCGAAGCGACTTGTGGGAATATTCAAAGTCACCGCCTCCTCTTTTACGTCTGATTCCGCTCGTTCCGCCTCGGCGCGAGTCGTTGCGTCCGTCTTTTTCTCAACGTTCAAAAGTCTCTCCCTCAACTGGTTTTCGCGAGTCTTTTTTTGAGCAGGATCAATCCGCAATAAGAAGTTATCGGAAGAAAGTCTTGTGAAGTTTACCTTCGGGCTACGGCAGTTGTGATATTCCACTCAAAATGTCATAATTACATCAAGTCTCTAATAGCGGCATTCTCTGGATTCGTCTATAATAAAAGAGGTCGAATCGCGCCTTTCATACTTTTATAAACCAATATAAACCAACGGCGGAGTATGAGTCTCCAAAGCAATTTTACCCTAATAGGAGAGTTTGAGAACATTTCATGAAGAAAGCCAAAAAGAGACCAAACACGCCAAAAAGAAATTCGCTTGCTCCGAAACCTGCCGGACAACCCGCCTTCATCGCGACCAAATCGCCTGAAGGCGTCGCTTCCGACTCGCCGATACCGACTCGAAACATCGCGCGCACCCCGTTGACACGCTCGCAACTTCAGCCGGATTCGCCGAAAATCACCGCAACGACAGCCTCCGATTGGAAAAATGACACCCGAATTCGGGATGCCAGGTGGCTTGAAGAACGAATTGAACTACTCTGGAAACTCTTTTTTTCAGACCTTCGGCGCGCTTCTCCCATCCAATCCAATTTCGGAATCATTGCAAAAAACCGCTTCGGCTCCATCGGCATGAGAGGCGGTGTGAGTCTGATTCGGCTGAACAGTCTTTTCGCAGACCCTGAACTGGCGCTCTGCTTTCTCGACGAGACGCTTACGCATGAGTTGATTCACTACGCGCACGGCTTCGGCTCTACTCTCCCCCGGAAATATGCTGATCCTCACAGGGGCGGGGTGATCGCTCTGGAGGCTACGAAACGGGGATTGGAGAGCCTCCATGCAGAGGGAGACGAGTGGAGAAAAAATCATTGGGCTGCGTTTTATGAGCGAAAAAAACCTGTCTCCGTGCGGCAGTCCGAGATGCGAAGCGCCGTGCAAGAGTCGATATGGGAAAGTTTTGTGAGCCGCCCGGATGCCCGTACTCTCGAAGAAGTGCGGGCATCGCTTGAGGTGATCGCCCCTCGTTTCGGCTTTGTCGACGCGCCTTTCGAAGTCGAGTGGCTCTTCGCTACTACCCGACGAACGGGTACTTCCTACCTCTATTCCGAACTTGAGGTATTGAAATTGCACGGCCTGTTGTCGGATCGAACCGTTCCTAACGTAGTGATTGAATTTGAATTAAGTTACTGGTTGGCGCGGGAGGCGGTCGGGGGAAATTGGAATCATATTCGCCACCTCCTAAACACCAGCGGATTCGAGGAAACGACGCAACTCGCAATGGAATGGCGCAACAAAGTCTGGGGCGTTTTTCGACAAACGCGCCACCCGCTGCGGTAGGGGAGCAGAGGGTAGAAGGTAAGGAGTCGCTTGCCTTCCGGCAATTTGCTTTGTGCGCGGAATCGCGTGAAACTTCAAAGCGAGACAAGCGTCATATTCTATTAATCAGTCCCATTGGCGTTTCTTCAGCTCAGGCGACTCTTCATTAATTGAAGGGAGAGACTTACTTTTGTCGGCTCAAGGCAACGATAGCGAAGATTCCCCTCTTTTGGACAGCAAGCGGAAATGGAAAATGATCAGTCCACCGACTAACGAGACATTGCGTGTTGAGGAATAAGGTGAGAAATGCTCGATTTTGAT
>JAYVOT010000117.1:0-2537 GCA_043757795.1 Chthonomonadaceae bacterium
AAATCTTCCGTAAGCAGTTGTCAGTGACTGATAAAAATCCGTTCCCTCTCTTCATTTAAAGCGAGGGAACGGAAATAAAACGACAGATCTGCAACCGACCTCTCCATATCATCGAAATGCAATCCCAATATCATACTACTACAGGCAAGATACGCACCCGACGTTGAGGCTCGACGCCGACGCTCTCGGAGAAGAGTTGGTACCTCTCCACCAACTGATGCTGCAACCTGCGAGTGTACGAGTTCTGCGGCGCGAGTTCCACAGGCAAACTTGAAGAGCGAACGCACTCGATGCCGTCTTGCGCCTCTGTCAACGCGACCTCCATCGAGTCTTCGATCGGCTCGTCTCCCGCGCCCGGTCCCAATCCGAATATCTCTCGTATTGCGGAGGCGATCTGTGCATAAGTATTGCTTCGCACCATGTAGATTGGAAGATGCTTTTGCGCCGCCTCTTTCATTTTGCCCGGCTCTCTTTTGTACGTCGCCTTCAGCGCAACCACGACATCGGCTTCATGAACGTCTCTCGCGATGTAAGCGGGAAGATGATTCTCCATAATCGCTCTGTCCAACCGACTGCGACTGACTCCGTAGGGGAACAGCCGCACTGTTTTCGGGAGAGGTTTGACGACTGCAGGCTCTGCAACGCCGTCGGGCTGCGCGTTCGCCGTCGGCGTGCCCGGTCTATCGACAAGCCGGGGTTCCATGGGCTGAACCTCACGGTTAGATTCCGCCGGTCGATCAAAAGGCTTGTCGGCTAGCTTCTCTCCAGGTTTTTCGACTGGCTCCTGCCGCGTCCTGCCGTGATGCTCCTCTCGCATCGCAGGTCGCTCCGGAGGTCCGGCTCTTTCGATTCGCTCTCTTCCGCGAGGGCGCTCCTCACGCCCTCTTCTGTCTTCCGAGTCGAGTATCTCTCGAATGAAGCTAGGTTCTTCCGCCCTTTGGACGACTTCGATTCTTCCTTCGGGATTGCGTACTCGAATCTCCGGTCTTGGGACTCCCCCGCGCAACATTCGATCCACTGTTTTTTGCACATCGAGATGAAGCGCCAATTCGTCCACTTCCACGATCTCGATAATCACATCGAAGGTAGGCGGAGCTTTTCTTTCGAGCACTGTTTTCTGAGTTCCGCGGCGTCTCGCCTCGTCATCCGAGAGAGTCACCGGCTGAATCCCGCCGACTAGATCGGAGAGGGTCGGGTTCATCATCAGGTTTTCGAGCGTGTTGCCGTGCGCGGTTCCGATGAGTTGCACGCCTCGCTCTGCGATAGTTCGCGCTGCGAAAGCCTCCTGCTCCGTACCGATTTCGTCGATGACGATCACTTCCGGCATGTGGTTTTCAACCGCTTCGATCATCACGTAGTGCTGTTGGTCGGGAGTAGTCACCTGCATTCTACGCGCTCGCCCGATTGCCGGGTGAGGAATGTCCCCATCGCCGCCGATCTCGTTGGAGGTATCGACGATCACGACTCTTTTCTTCAGGTCTTCCGACAGGATTCGAGCCATCTCGCGCAGTTTGGTGGTTTTACCTCTTCCGGGTCTTCCAAGAATGAGGATGGATTTCCCTGCCTCGACGATGTCTTGAATGATGTCGATGGTTCCGTAGACCGCTCTGCCCACTCGACAGGTCAGTCCGACGACTTTGCCCTGTCTGTTTCTGATGCAGGAAATTCGGTGCAGAGTGCGCTCGATCCCCGCTCGGTTGTCTTTGCCGAACATCCCGATTTTCTCGGTAACATAATCGAGGTCGTCGTTCGTAATCGGGACGTTCCCAAGCTCGAAAACTCGCTTTGAATACCTTGCTTCAGGAATTCTCCCCAGATCCATCACAATTTCGAACAGATCCTCAAGTCCGCTTTCAGCTTCGAGAGCTTCCCGAATCGCAGGCGGCAACGTTTCCAGAAGTTGAGCGATATTGTCCGTAACGTGATGCTGATTTGCTGAGAGAGTTGTGCGATTGTTCGTCGCCTCTTGCACGCCGTTTAATGCGGAATTTTTCATTCCGACAGAGTTTGAAACAGGAGTTGTTTTCTGTAGTGTACTCATATGAGGTTTCAACTTGCTCCTTCATTGCGCTCTTCAGGCGCAAAAATAGCGTCAGCTCGCTTGCATCAGGGGGCAGGAGAAAGGACGAACTCAGGAATTTCGCTCCATCCGAGCGCCCTCCCCTCGCCTGCCGCCTGATGCAGTTCGGTGTGCCGCATTGATAATCTTCTTGTTTGCGACAAGAAGAGGGTCGCATTGCAATGCACTGTTTGCGACTCTTCAAGGACTGCAGCGCCGTGTCTGCGTCACTACCTATAGCGTTACTCCGGCGAATACCCTTATTCAGGTAGTAGAAACGCTTTTATCTTCCTCCCTACTATTAAAGACAGATTTTATTCACGAAAAGTTTCCGAGAGCCGAAATTAGGACAAAAAATCCCCCTCCGGTTTATCGGAGGAGGGAATTTCATAGCTTTGCAAATTGTCAAGTTGATTATGAAGAAGGGTCGCATCGCAACAATAGTCCCGACGGGCAGAGCTTTTTCGCTATAGCGCCT
>JAYVOT010000118.1:0-2537 GCA_043757795.1 Chthonomonadaceae bacterium
GCCCGCTTCAACTCGGCAAGTTCGACTCATTCGATTTCAAAGTCGGTGAAGTCCCCTACCAATGCGTTCTCGTTGGAGATCATCAAGCGAATATCCCTAAAGTGCGCGAGAAGCTATCCCGAATCGCGATAGCTTCAACAAATGTTTTCAAGATGTCACCCTTTCGCAGATACGTATTTATCTATCATATCGGCGGCTCAGGATTTGAGGGAGGGTTGGAACATCGCAATTCCACAGTCATTCACCTCTCTGAAGCGATCAAGGATGCGGACGAAGATGATTTTCTGACAACCAGCTCTCACGAACTGTTTCACGCCTGGAACGTCAAGTATCTGCGACCGGAAGGTTTAGGTCCTTTCGACTATTCCCAACCTGTCAGAACCGCTTCTCTCTGGTGGGCTGAGGGAGTGACGGACTACTATGCGGATGTGTTGCTCTTCAGAGCTGATCTGCGCTCATCCGATTGGCTCCTCAAACAGTTAGGACAACATATCTCGCAACTCGACAACAACCCCGCGCGAAACAGAGTGACTCTGGAAGAGGCGAGCCGCAAAAGTTGGGAAGGGCAGAGCGAAGGATTTGGCGGACTCAGCTACTACTTGAAGGGAGGACTCGTCGGTTTCTACTTCGACTTGAAAATCCGGGAAGCGACGCAAGGAAGCAAAACGCTTGACGATGTCATGCAGGAGATTGTCGAGACTTATGGAAAAAAAGATAAAGGCTATCCGGAATCAGCGCTCCTAGCGACGCTTACGCACGTCGCCAATAGCGACCTATCCGATGATTACAAACGGTACGTAAAGGGAGTCTCGGATATCGATTGGATTCCCGTTCTTAAAGATGCGGGTCTTGCGCTTAACCGAACGCAAGAGTCTTTTCTCGGCGTTAGTTTCGGACCGCTGACTGAATCGGAAGCCAGAGACGATCTGCAAGCGGATGATATTCTTGCACGAGTGGAAAGGGTGGAACAAGGCTCCCCTGCTGAAAAATTGGGGCTCAAGGAAGGAGATGTTCTTGAACGGATCAACGACAAATCAGTCTCCTTCTCAATAGCCGGGCCAACTATTCGCACCTTGCAACCTTCTTCGGAAATCGCCCTGAACGTCAAACGTGAAGGGCGCAATCTAAGGCTGAAAGGGATTACGGGAGTGCGATTTGGACACCATTCGCTCACGAATTCCGTAGCCCCCGGAGCTGAAGAGACTTACAGATCAATCCAACTTGGACTTTTTCAAAGAAAATAGTTTTACCATGGAACCGACCCGCCGTCATAACGAGTATGAGATAGAGGAGTTTGTAAAAAAACAAGCCTGGTCGGGAAACCGCCTTCCGATAATCATCGTCGGTCCAACTGCCGTCGGCAAGACAGCCGCCGCGATTGAGTTGGCAAAACGCGTCGAAGGCGAGATCGTTAATGCGGATTCAATGCAGATTTACAAAGGCATGGATATCGGGACTGCAAAGCCCTCCTTTTCAGAAAGAGAAACGATATCATTCCACCTTTTGGACATAGCCTCGCCGGAAGTTCAGTTCACTGTTTCCGACTGGAAAGAGTTGGCGGAAAAGACAATTCTGGACATCCACGCTCGAAATAAGCAAGCGATCGTCTGCGGCGGAACAGGTCTGTACGTTAGAGCATTGCTGGAAAACTGGTCCCTAGCAGAGACTCCTTCGGACGATACAATTCGGAATCAACTCAAAATAAGGGCTGAAATCGAAGGTTCCGCATCGCTCCATAAAGAACTTGCCGAAGTCGATAGTACGACAGCGCTCCGTGTTCACCCGAACGACGCAGTACGAATTATCCGAGCGTTGGAAGTCTATCTTGCAAGCGGAAAACGCATTTCGGAATATCAGGAAGAAGACAGAGCGACGCAATCTCGTCGGCCCTCAAAAACATGGGGACTGTCGTTGCCTAGACCAGAACTTTACGCACGCATCGAAAACAGAATTGATAGAATGTTCGAGGACGGGTTCGAAACTGAAGTCGAAGCCCTTCTCGCTCATGAGGGCGTGGCGTCATCAAATGCGATGAAGAGCCTGGGTTACAAAGAGGCAGCGCTCTATTTGCAGGGCGAATACGATAGGGCGGAGGCGATACGCCTCATCAAACAGAACACTAGACGCTATTCCAAACGGCAAATGACCTGGTTCAATGCCGATCATCAGATCGTTTGGATAGACTGTTCTGAACTTAATTCGGCGGAAATAGCAACTCGTATTGCATGACGCCATTTCATTTCTCCCTGAAATTTTTTAAGGGACATCGGAGCATCAACATTGAATAAACCTCAACTGAACCTTCAAGATATCTTCCTAAACCAGGTGCGAAAAGAGAATATCGGCGTTACGATCTACCTTATCGGCGGAGTTCAGCTTCGCGGAATGGTGCGCGGTTTCGACGCCTTCACAATTCTGCTAGACTCTGCCGGCAAGCCGACCCAACTTGTCTATAAACACGCCGTCACCTCTATCGTTCCCTCTCGCCCGGTCTCCAATTTTTATCAAGATCCGCATCGTGAACCTATGGCTGAGCG
>JAYVOT010000119.1:0-9331 GCA_043757795.1 Chthonomonadaceae bacterium
AGCAGGGGTGCGTTTCGTTCTACTTGGTCAGGGCGGTTGGGACATGCACGGAAACATCTTCCCGGCTTGCGACAAATCTCTTCCCGGTTTAGACAAGTCCGTCGCAACCCTGCTTCGAGATATGAAACAACGCGGTCTGCTGGAAGACACGCTTGTCGCGATGTACGGCGATTTCGGACGCACGAGCAAAATCAATAAAGATAATGGGCGAGATCATTGGGGAAACGCCGGAGTCATGCTCTTCGCCGGCGCGGGAGTGCGCGGCGGTCAGGTGATCGGCGCGACGGACGAGCGCGGCGAATATGTGACGGAGCGCCCAATTCGCCCCCCGGAAGTCGCCGCCACAATCTACCACGCGCTCGGAGTTGACTACGAAAAAGCGCTGATCACCCCGCAAGGGCGCCCGGTCAGAATTCTGCCGGACTGCGAACCCATCAAAGAGCTGTGGGCGTAGAAACCTCACCCCCGTCCCTTCCTCTTCCCTCTCAAGACAACGCGAAGCGAGAGTTCCGGAGAAAGGGTCGGGGCTGAGAGATTTCCCCTAGCATTGGGACAGTCGTGCAAAGCAATAGGCTCACAGTTCGAGCGAACATCCCCAACCCGCCCGAATTTCCGCCATCCGACACCAGAGATAAACTTCCAATGAAACACGACAATTTCGCCGTCCTCTTTTTTGCACTCCTTCTTTCCTCCTCAAATGCCTCCGCCGCTCCTGTTGTTTTCAGCAAACAGGTTTTGCCGCTTCTCAAGACGCAGTGCTGGTCTTGCTTAGCGGCAGCGCTCCCGCGAGCGGCTATTCGATGGAGATGCGCGACAAGCTGATCTCCGGCGGCAGGCATGGCGCGGCGGTGATCCCCGGCAACGGCGCGAAAAGTCCTCTCATCTTGTACATGACCGGCGAACTGAAGCCCAAAATGCCCCCGAACGGCGCGATTGATCTGGAAAAAATCGCGATTCTGCGCCGTTGGATCGACGAAGGAGCGAAGGTGGACGGCATGGCGATGCCGCAACCTCTCGCGTCCAATAGAGGCGCCACGGGATCTTACTCGCCATTATTGAAGGTTCAAAAGCAGTCCGCCCCAATTACCTCGCTCTCCTACTCGCCGGACGGTTCGTTATTGGCGGTCGCAGGGTATCAATCCGTGCGCCTAGTAAATCCTGTCGACGGGACAGTGACTCGAACCCTCTCAGGGTGCGCCGGGCAGACGCAGGCGCTCGCTTTCAGTAGCGACGGCAAAAGATTGGCGGTTGCAGGCGGCGTCCCTGGAAAATCAGGGGAAATCGCGATTTTCGACGCGCAGACCTGGAAGCTGATCCGAACTCTCACAGGTCACGCCGAAGTCGTTTACGCGGTCGATTGGAAGCCGAACTCGATGGAACTCGCAAGCGGGTCCCTCGACAAAACAGCGCGAATCTGGGACGTTGCGACCGGGCAAACAGTGCGAATCATCAAAGATCACGCCGATTCGGTTTTCGGAATCGCGTACTCGCCGGACGGCAAACTACTGGCGACGGGCAGCGCGGATCGCAGCGTCAAGCTCTTCGATACGACGTCCTGGAAGCGAGTCGCCTCCTTAACTGCGCATCAGGACGGGGTCACCCACGTCGCCTTCAATCACAAAGGATCGTTGCTCGCAAGCGTCGGGACAGACAAAACGATGCGCCTCTGGAAGGTGGAGATCGGGAAGATGGAGAACCCGTTGCGAACGCAGGGCGAGGGCGACATCATCAACTCCTGCGCTTTCAGCCCGGACGACAGCCTGTTCGTTTGGGCGGCTTCCAATCGCACTGTAAAAGCCTTCAATGCAGACGCGACGAACCAACTTCGGGAGTTCAAAGAGGCGGAGGATTGGGTCTACTGCGTGGCGGTCGGCAAAGACAATCAGACGATCGTCGCTGGAACTCAAGACGGCAAACTGCTCTTCTGGAGTCAAAATGAAGGCAAACTTTTCCGCACTCTCTCCTTCAACGCAGAGGTTCCGCCTGCGCCAAAATTGACCGGGGTGAAAAAATGAACCGACTTCCGACAGAGCAAGGCTCTGAAGAGCGTCGCTATGCGGCTACGCCGGAGCGATTCACGGACGCGAGACAGGAGCAAATCTTCTTGCATCCTGTGCGAAGCACAGACGGCGGAACGCCGCCGAGACCGGGAATTTATTCCTGGGACTCAGAAGCGCCGCCGAGACCGGAAATTTATTCCTGGAAATCAGAAGCGCCGCCTAAACACGGACGCCAATCTTGGACCTCAGCAGCGCTTTTCGTGCTGTTCCTGCTCGCCATGACGTCTGCTTACGCAGACGATCCGCCCAAAAAAGAGGCTCCGAAACCGGAGATCAAATCGGTGTTCCCGCGTGGCGTGCGAGCGGGCAGAACCACCCTCCTTACGCTTTATGGCGAGAATTTGAACCCGAAAGAGGTCTCTGTCAGCAAGACGAAAACGCAGGTCAAGCTCATCGGCTCCAAAGCGACTGACGAGAAATTGAAAGCAAGAGGCAGCAGGGAGATTGATTTAAGCGTCACAATTCCGGCGGATGCGCCTCCGGAGAACATCGAATTGAATTTCATTCAGACAGATGGAACTAAATTCACGGGCAGTCTCTGCATCGTAGACGATGTCGAGATTGAAGTCGAGATCAAGAAGCCCGCCGATACCGTTGCAAAGGCGTTTGCGCTCCCCGGCGTCTCGGTCGCGATCACGGGAGAACTAATCGGGGACAAAGCGGACTACGTGCAGTTTCAAGCGAAGCAGGGAGAAACCTGGAATATCAGCGTTCTTGCAGGCAGAGGCGGGAGCGATATGGACGCGATTCTCCGTATCCGCGACGCCCGCAAACGACCCGTCGCCCTCTCAATCGGACCTACCCGCAAAGACCGTCGCCTCGCGTTTAAACCGACTTCGGACGGGACATTCTACATTGAACTGACCGAAGCGGACGCGAAAGGCGGTCCTAAATTTCTTTACCGCTTGACGGTGAACAAGAAGAAGGAGTGACTGTGGAGTGCAGGAAGAGGGGAAATTGCAGCGTTGACTGATACCGGCCCTCATATAGCATTGTTGGATCAAGGGGATAAGCATCCTCTTTCCTGCATGAAACTAATCAGCGACCTGCCGAAAAGCCCGCTTTTGACTACTTGGGCGTAACGTTGGAAAAACGTCAGCCGCTTGAACGGGGCGAACAGGTTTACGAAACGGCGCTGTCGCTCCAACCGGAATCTCTGCAGGCGTCACAAGCGCTCGCTAGATAAAAAAAGGCTCCTTCACTGCCTGGCCCTCCGCGCGCCACCGAGACCGGAAATTTATTACTGGGACTCAAAAACATCATCGCTATCAAACCAAGTCTCGCCCGAAAGTCCTTAGGACTTTCGGGCGAGGTTTGCAATGATGTGGAACGATAAGAGCATTCGTCAACTCTCGGACTCAATAGCTGGGCTTCCTCAGGTTAAGAGGTTTTGGCGCGACTCTCGGAAGCGGCGTTCTTGCGTGTGCGGCGGCGCATCATAAATCCCGCTCCTGCGATTCCCATTCCTGCTAACATAGCCATGGAGCCTGGCTCAGGAACAGCTGCAATATTCTGAGAGTCGAAATGAATGTACTTCGGATTGTTTATTCCCCCGGCGTGCGCCAATACGAACGCTCCGATGAAAGTGTTGTTCGTAGTGTTGAATCTCACGACGCAAGCCCCGCTCAAGTTTGCCACGTAGAGATTTCCATCCGGTCCGATCGCAGTTCCATAAGCCCCGCTCAAGGAAGCGTCGGTAAGAGTGTTGAGGAAATTTCCGTTGGCATCGTAGTGGTTGATGAAATCGCTCGTTCCGCCATGAACCGTCGTGTTCGTGATATAAAAACTTCCGTCATTTGCGAAAGTCGGTCCGACCGCTTTCTGAAGTCCGTGGTCTCCGGCAGCGATGAAGGTAGTCATCGTGCTAAGATCTGCGGAGTATTTGAACACGGTATTGCCAATGTTTGCGGCATATATGCTTCCATCCGCCCCGACTGCAACGTCATGAGCGCCTGCCAAATTGACTGAATAAACTTGGGCGCCTGTGCTGGAGTCAAAGGCTCGAATGCCGGATGCAACGTCGGCTGCGTATATCAGTGAGCCACTCTTGTTGTAGCTTATCTGTCCGGCGAAGACATTGCTGACGAGCGTGGAAGACAGTGCGCCGGTAGCTTTGTCGTAAAGGTTGATTTCACCTGATCCGAAGTTCGCAACTGCAAGCTTGTTGCCTTTGCAATCAATTCCTTCAGCCAAACCTGCGGTTGAGATGAACGGATTTGGACCGACTGCTGCGCCGGTATAGGCATCGAATCTCACGACATGATTTGCTGAATAATCGCCTAAGTACAGGTACTGCGCATTCGCTGCGGTTGCTGCGGCGATACTCAAACAAGTGATCGAAATGATTACGCGAGAAAACTGGAAATTTGTTTATGCAAAGGCATAACTGAAAGCGCTCCTTTTGGGGACAAAAGATCGGAAGTTTGATTTATTCATGCAATACATGCGACGACTTCGCAAGAACTGAATCCGACACTAGTAATTATGTCGATACAGTTAACTGTCTTAACTGGCAAAAATACTGGAATGAATAGTCTTGGATTTATGAACGAACTTAATTGGGATTTGGATTTTAGCGCTGTCCAAAGCAATTAAAAAGCTTAAGCGATGAAAAAAGATTGCTTACGCCAGAATTGCCCTCTGCGACTTTGCAAGTCGCAATCGCGATTGTCGTGCCTGCCCGAAATCAAGCTGAAAGCGTCGAATGAAAGACTAAAAATTTGATGCGGCATATTGCCTGTTCAAGTGATTTTCTAAATTGCAACCGGCTTTCAGGGTTGTTTGCGAATCGTCACGACGGGCAGAGCTTTTTCGCTATAGCGCCTTCGGCGGGAAGCCCTTAGGGCGAAAATCCAACCCGCAACTTTGGGAATCGTCACATCGGGCAGAGCCGCTTTGCAAATTTGTGCCCAGTGTTTTCAACACGCGGATAAGCGCAGAGCGCTTCCAAACTCCGACAGCCCAAACTCTGAACCTCACGAACCTTGTGTTTTCATTTCAACACCCGGACATTTCGTCCTACGGAGTGCGAAACATGTGTTATTAAGGCAAGCAATGTTGCGTATCGCATAAGCGAAATTGTACAGTCGGTCATAATCAAGTTTGATGTGAGCAATGGCGCGTAGGGTATAATTCCGGAATACTAAAAGAGAGAAGATGATTCAGCGATGCCGACAGGAACTTTGGAAGAGCGAGTGCAGGAGTTGGAAAACACGGTTTTTGAAGTGCAAGAGAAACTAGCGCAACAACCTTCCCTGAAGAAGCGGGGTTGGCGGTGGTTTGTCGGAATTTACGCTGATTCGCCGGACTTCGACGAAGTTGTGCGTATCGGTCAGGAGTGGCGCAATGCAGATCGCCCTGCCGATGAAAACGATGAGGATGAGGAAGAGGAAGAGGAAGAGGAAGAGGAAGAGGAAGAGGAAGAGGAAGAGGAAGAGGAAGAGGTATCCTAACAATGTACCTCCTCGACACGGATCATATGAGCCTACTAGAACGCGGGGGCACGCCTGCGCTTCAACTGACGTTGAGGTTAAATCCTTTCCCGGATTGGCAAATTGCAACTACGATCGTCAGTTACGAAGAGCAGTGCAAGGGGTGGTTGGCGAAAACTTCGAGAGAAAGAGGTGACGCATTGATCCGCGCCTATCTGCAATTAGGTCAGCATCTCGATATTTATGCAGGCATGACAGTCGTACCTTTTAATGCTCGCGCCCATGTGATTTTTCAAGAGTTGCAAAATCAAAAAAAAGTGCGAATCGGCACGCAAGACCTCAAAATCGCCGTGATCGCTCTCTCTAATGACGCAACCGTGCTCACTCGAAATACGCAAGACTTCTCCAAAGTTCCCAACCTCAAGTTCGAAGATTGGTCAGCCTGACACTTCCCATTGCATCTCTCTTCCCTGTATTTTTATCGCGTAATTCTCGGTTTACTCTCCCCCTGCCTTTCGCACTTTACTCGCATTTTCATAACTTATGCAAACTCTGTTAGGGTATAATTCCGGAATACTAAAAGAGAGGAGATGATTCAGCGATGCCGACAGGAACTTTGGAAGAGCGAGTGCAGGAGTTGGAAAACACGGTTCATGAAGTGCAAGAGAAACTAGCGCAACAACCTTCCCTGAAGAAGCGAGGTTGGCGGTGGTTTGTCGGAATCGACGCAGGCAATCCCCATTTTGAAGAAGCGGATCGACTCGGCAAGGAATGGCGCAACTCTGATCGCCCCGCAGACGAGGAGAGAAAGTAGATGAACTTACACCTTCTCGACACGGATCATATGAGCTTGTTGCGACGAGGCGGAGCCAACGCTCGACGAGTGGAGATGCGCCTGATAGCCATTCCGGAAGAAGCAATAGCCACTTGCATCGTGGTTTATGAGGAGCAAGTGCGCGGTTGGATGGCCGAAATTGCACGGATGCAATTTGGAACGCAACTCGTCGGTCCTTATGATTCTCTCGCAATAACTCTTTCCATCTACTGCGCGATGACTGTCCTTGCTTTCGATGAACGCGCGGCGGCGAGCTTTGATGATCTTAAAAGTCAACGCATTCGTATCGGCACGCAAGACCTCAAAATCGCCGCGATCGCTCTCTCTAATGACGCAACCGTGCTCACTCGAAATACGCAAGACTTCTCCAAGGTTCCCAACCTCAAGTTCGAAGATTGGTCAGCCTGACAGTTCCCATTGCATCTCTCTTCCCAGTATTTTTTCGCGTAATTCGTGGTCTACTCCTCTCTGCATTGCGGTTTGAAAATTTTTTGTCGGAGGTTGAATTGAGCATTGCAAAAACGGCATTGCAGTTGTGGACAGTAAGAGATTTGGCGATGAAAGACTACGCAGGAACGCTGGCTGAAGTAGCCGCAATAGGCTACAGGGCGGTCGAGCAAGTCCACGCCTTCGGTTATGGCGGGCGTTCCGCGAGCAAGGTCAAAATTCTCATGTCCGATCTTGGACTTGAAACGGCGGCGGCGCACATCGAACTGAAAGCGTGGGAGGCGGATGCCGAACGTATATTGGACTTCTACGATGAGTTGGGAGTGCATTATCTTGTCGTCTCATGGCTTGAACCGGAACGTCGCGAAAGCGAAGACGCCTACCTCAATGTCATCGAATCGCTGAAACTGGTTGCTTCGGCTTGCAAACAGAGAGGCAAACGACTTGTCTACCATCACCACGACTTCGAGTTCGTGCGATATGACGGACAGACAGCGCTCGAACTCCTCTGCCGGAGCGTGGGAGAAGAGAAACTGCTGGTAGAAGCGGACGTTCATTGGGTCTATCGCGGGGGTGAAGACCCGGCGGCATTTATCAAGTATCTCGGAAAACGTTGCCCGCTAGTACATCTTAAAGACTTCGATTCGGCGGGATTGGGGATCACGGATCATGAAGACGTGCGTGCGTACACGGAGCTAGGAACCGGAATGCTCGATATCCCGTCCATTATCAAAGCGGCGAAGTTCGCTGATTGGCTCATCGTTGAGCAGGATTTTTGCAAAATGCCGCCTCTTGAAAGCGCAAAACTTAGCCTCGATTATTTGAAGAAGACAATCGGAAGTTGAAAACTTCCACCAAATAAATGGGCAATCCATGTTCTAAAAGCGCTCTGCATAGGAATGGGCGTCCTTTTTAGCCACTTGCATCACGACTGATAACTGTCAGTTCAAAGTTTCTGTCGCAGGGTAGTTCAGGCGTTGTGAAAGCATTCATAAAAACTTCGGTTCAATCCTTTTTGCAAGGTCATACTTGACTCTTTTGTCTCTCAAGAGACGGTTCTCCGGGCATCTTGGAAAGGAGAATTACGGAGTCGGTTTTTTATCGAATACTTTCACAGCTTCTTTATTGCACGGCTCTCAATAAGAGGCTTCGCTCCATCACCCTCCGGAAGCAGAACTCCGAAATCGGGACGGGCGGGGGCAGTCGCTGAGTTTCAGGTAAACTAATATCAAATCTTGTGTTGCCAAAATCGCTTGAAAGAGACCGAAATCCAGATGCCTGAAAACGTACATTGCGACCCCATTGGCTTGAACGGCCCAATTCTACGACAGCCGGAACTCCCGACAAACGACGCTACGATCCTCATTGCGGCGCAACGAATCTGTGAAACGGCTCTCGGTCCCAACGCTTCTGAAAGCGACCGGATGACGGGACCGAACCCTGCAAATTTTAAGGCGTTGGCGGAGGCTGGTTTGCTCGGACTGACGCTTCCTCGCGAGTGGGGCGGATTGGACGCGTCCGGCAAAGCTCAGCGCGACTACACGGAGTTGATCGCCTCCTATTGCGGAGTCACGACTTTCATTCAAGCGCAACATCACGGACCTTCTCGAATGCTTCTCGGCAGTCCCAACGAGGCGTTGAAACGACGCCTGCTCTCTGAACTCGCATCCGGAAGGCTCATGAGCGGAATCTCGTTCGCCCACTTGCGACGCCCTGGCCCTCCCGTTTTGAGTGCGACGCCTGCGCAAGGAGGATGGGTTCTGAATGGCGTTGCGCCGTGGGTCACCGGCTGGGGAATGATCGGGCAGGTCGTTTTCGGAGCCACTCTGCCGGACGGACGCTTCGTCTATCTCTGGTCTCCTGTTCGCCGTGAGGACTTCCCGGAACTGTTCGCCGACATCTCCCTTCCGGATTCCGGCGGGGGAGAACTCAACGCTTCACCTTCTCTTCCGCTTTGCGCCATGAACGCCTCTGCGACCGTTGAAGCGACTTGCCGAAATTGGTTCATCCCGCAAGCGCATTGGCTCTCGGAGTCGGATCGGGAGACGATGCAACGCAACGACCGAAACGGAGCGCTCGGCGCAACAGCGATGCCCCTCGGTTGCGCCGCCGCCGCTATTCGAGTTCTTTGCGAGACAGCGGAAAGGCGCTCCATGCCAGCGATTCGAAGGGCGTCAACCTCCTTCACTCATGAGTGGGAAGAGGTTAAGGGACTCACGGAAGCTCAGTATTCGCGATCCGGCGAACCCGATTTTTTTGCAACCGCCATCAAACTTCGAGCCTGGTGCATCGAAATAGCGGAACGAGCCTCTCTCGCCGCTGTCGCCGCAAGTAGCGGCAGCGCAAACTCTCTCACGCATCCGGCGCAGAGACTCCTGCGAGAAGCGATGTTTTATTCTATCCAGGCGCAGACCTCCGATGTTATGGACGCCACTCTCGCTCGATTTGAACGCTCGTAAGCGCACACCGCGCGTTCCAAGCTTGAAACATTCTTGCGCCTTCGAGATGAGACGCTCAGATGAAATTTCAACTGAAGCGGAATGTAGAACTCTCAGCGA
>JAYVOT010000120.1:0-2529 GCA_043757795.1 Chthonomonadaceae bacterium
ACCCTCTGTTACAACCTCCCGGTTCTCGACGTCGTTCTGGAAGCGCCGAAATCCCGCGCGCTCTACCTCTTTCCCACCAAAGCCCTAGCGCAAGATCAGCTTGGCAAGCTCAACGACTTCGGGCTGTTTCCGACCGTTCGTTTCGCTTCCTACGACGGCGACACCCCCGCAGCGGACCGCCGCTTCATCAAAAAAGGAGCTCACATCGTTCTGACGAACCCGGACATGCTTCACGTCGGAATCCTGCCCTATCACACCTCCTGGGCGACCTTTTTCGCGAACCTCAAGTACGTGGTCATCGACGAGATGCACACGTACCGGGGCGTCTTCGGGGCGCACGTCGCGCATATCATGAGACGTCTGCAACGGATTTGCGAACTCTACGGCGCGAACCCCAAATTTCTCTGCTGTTCCGCCACGATCGCCAACCCGACTGAACTCATGGAGGGCTTGACCAACGTCTCCAACCCGACTCTCATCAATCGAAACGGCGCGCCCTCAGGCCCTCGCACCTTCGTCTTCTGGAACCCCCCGATACTTGGGAACGGCAGAATGGATCGCAAGAGCGCCAACATTGAAGCGACGGCGCTCTTCACCGACCTTGTCTCGCAGGGCGTTCGCAACATCGCATTCACGCGCTCCCGCAAGAGCGCCGAACTCATCCTTCGCTACGCCCGAAACACGTTTGACGGAGTGCGCCCCGACTTGATTCAGCGAGTGATGGCATATCGCTCCGGCTACACGATTCTGGAGCGCAGAAATATCGAACAGGGACTTTTTAAGGGCGATTTGATCGGGGTGACGGCGACGAACGCGCTGGAACTCGGCGTGGATGTGGGGGGCCTCGACGCGACAATCCTTACCGGCTATCCCGGCACGATCTCAAGCGCGTGGCAACAGGCGGGGCGAGCGGGACGCGGCGGGGAAGAATCGCTTGCGATCATGGTGGCGATGGGAAACCCCCTCGATCAGTTTCTGATGCGACATCCGAGCTACTTTTTCGGCAGGCCGCATGAACGCGCGATCATCGACCCGGACAATCGGCGCATTCTGGGACAACACCTGCAGTGCGCCGCCTACGAACGCCCTCTCTCAAAAAACGAACTGACGAACTTCAGCTTCAACGCTCCCGGCGTCGTGCAAACTCTCCTGGACGAGGGCAAGCTCGCCTATCGGAACGGCAGGTTTTTCTACGGAAAACAGGACTACCCGGCAGCAAAAACGAACATACGCTCCGCTTCTGACGGCTTTTTCAAGATCGTCGACAGGAACGAGGGAGATCGGCTCATCGGGACGATAGAGTCCGGAGTGGCGTACAAAACGGTACATCCCGGCGCAATCTATCTGCACGCGGGGGAGACCTACAAGATCGTCGAACTGAACTTGGAGTCGCTTACAGCCTATGCCGTCGCCGCGGAAGCGACCTTCTACACCGAATCGATGGAGGGGTCGAATCTGACCGTTCTACAGACGAAAACCACGAAGCCGATGGCGAACACGGATTCGTTTTTCGGGGAGGTGGTCGTCACGAATCAAGTGGTCGGCTATCAGAAAAAGCAACTGCTCTCCGGCGAAGTCGTGGACATGATAGACCTCGAACTCCCCTCGCAGACCTTCGAAACGGAGGCGTTCTGGTTCACGATCCCGATGGAGTTCGTCAAGACGCTCGTGCAGGCCGGGCTGGATTTGGGCGGCGCGATTCACGCCATCGAACACGCCGCAATCGGGATGTTGCCCCTCCTGTCCGCATGCGACCGTTGGGATGTCGGCGGCGTCTCAAGCCCGTTTCACATCGACACTCGCCTTCCGACGATCTTCATCTACGACGGCTATCCCGGCGGAGTCGGCATCGCGGAGGCGACTTACGAGACCCTCGAAGAGCTGCTGACCGCCACCCTGCAACTCATCTCCGAGTGCGTCTGCGAAGACGGTTGCCCCTCCTGCATTCAATCCCCGAAATGCGGCAACAACAACGACCCTCTAGACAAAGCCGGCGCAAAACGACTGTTGGAGTTGTTGCTGACATCGGCCGTAGTTGGTCAAGCGGAAGACGGAATGAGCGAGGGAGAGAAGGCGGAAGCGTGAGCGAACTTCTCACGAGGCTATGCTTTAGACCGTCGTAACGTCCTGCAGCGTTGTCAATCGTCACGACGGGCAGAGCTTTTTCGCTATAGCGCCCTCGGCGGGAAACCCTCATCCCCCCAACCCCCTTCTCCCGCGCTGCGGGAGAAGGGGGAGAAGGGGGAGTAAGAGAGATGCGAATCGTCACGACGGGCAGAGCCGCTTCGATATAGCGCCATCGGCGAAAGCGTTTTTTGGACATAGCTGTGCTGGACCTTCAATCTTGACGCAAATGGATTGGTTCTTGAGACCCCCGGAATCTCGCGTCCGCGGAACGCCCATTTTTGTGCCGAGCGTTTTCAACACCCGGACATTTCGTCCTCGAAGTGCGTCACATGAGATGTTAATTCGTAATGCACATTAGAGCTTGACAAAATAGCCAGCTGAAGAAATACTTAAAACCGGAGA
>JAYVOT010000121.1:0-2528 GCA_043757795.1 Chthonomonadaceae bacterium
ACGGCGCGAAGCGCCACCTAGACCGTGACTTTAGTCATGGGATTCAAAAGCGCTCTCGAAAAAATCCTTTGGTCGTCAGGACTGCGTAACATCAGTTAATTTATAAAACCCTCTTTTCATACTAATCCCGCCCTCATTGAATGCGTAATTAGGGGCGTATCAGCGCTTGTAGAGATTATTCGCAGGCTCGAATTTCGCTCAATATTTAGGGGTCGTATAGAATTTCATGAAGGATGCGAATAGAGAGTTTATTTCAGTGTTAAAAAATTTCTAAATTTCGTTATTTCAACGTAGTAATTGATTCTCAAATGAATTTTCAAGAATTATCTTATATATAACGCCGTGTAATCTGACTGTAACCATGTCGCCCTACAATATATTTGTTAGCTTGTAAATGCCTTCACTCCACCAATACTGGCAACTCAAACAAGTGGAGGCAAGACATGCTCTCTGACGCCGTTTGAGAACCGTGTCGAATGTTTGACGCTTGAAAAAGGAAAAAAAGCATGGTTAAATCCCTACCCGGCAGAGCCGCTCTGAAAGCAGGCGCACTGCCTTTTCTGGTCTGCATCGCCTCACTGGCAAATGCACAAACTCCGACAGTAACCGGAACAAGCAGTTTTAGTTCAGGACTCTACCGGTACAACTACACGATCACCAACAACTCTCCGAACGAACTCATTGATGTGGCTATTCATATCAATTCAGGTCCTGTTCTGAATCTCACGGCTCCGATCGGCTACACGACTAACTACGATGTCAACCTTGGACTAGTCGATTTCTTGGAGAACACAAGCGTTTTCGCAACTGGAACTCCCGTGAGCGGATTCTTCTTCGACTCGCCTCTCGCACCCACGCGTTTTGGCGTTTTCGATGCGTTGACGGCGGACAGCCTTGGCAACAGTGCATCCTACTCAGGTACGACCCTGGCTCCTTCTCCCGAACCGGGAAGCCTGGCGCTCATGGGAGCCGCCGCACTATCAGGCGCGTTTCTACTGAGAAGAAAACGCGCGAAAAAAGCGTCCTGAGCCAACTTGCAGTAATTCTTTCGTTATTTCCTCTGTTATTCACTCAATTCATTATCGCTCGATCAACTGTATATAAGAAGGTCGAGAGGAGAAACATTCATGCGTTTCAAGAATATATTGGGGCTTTTCGGGGCTGCGGCAATGTTCACCGTTGCTGGAGCAACAACTTTTGCTTCCAGTCACAGCGACGCCCCGCTCATCAAACAAGACCCCTCAGCCAACCTGACGGACGTCTACGCCTTTGTAGGAACTAAGTACGACAACGCGGTGCAGAAAGTCCTCAATGTCGTAGTTAATGTTCATCCCTTCTGCGAACCCGGCGACGGGGTCGTATACGACCGTTTTGCGGACGACGCTCTGTACAGCATAAACATCACCAATCCTGCCACTGGCGCGATCGCGGCTACCTACAACTTTACATTCTCTCCTGTCTCATCTGCGGCTGGGAGCTACAAGTTTAAGGGAACCATTCTCTCTTATGGCAGAGGAAGCGCTGTCGGAGCTATTCAGCACATCGACGGCCCGGAACAAAACTTCTCACAATCCTATACGCTAACTAGAGTACTTCCGGATGGCACTACCACAGTGTTGGGAACCAATTTGAAAGTACCGCCGCCAAACGTCGGCAAGCGTACCACTCCGTTTTACAATGACTCAGCAGGCAAAGCGATGTCTGGAGCGACCACCTTCGCAGCGCTTGATCGATACACTTCCGAGGCGGTATCAACGACTAGTTCAGGGGTTGGGGTTTTCGCCGGCAGCAGAGAAGATAGTTTTTTCGCCGACACCCCTGGAATTTTCGACCTTCTAGATCCAAGAATACTGGGAGCGGGCGGACATGGACAAGACGGCAATGGAGTGGATGGGTTTAAGGGCTTCAACGTCCTGACTTTCGCTCTTCAAATTCCTGTCAGCTCCTTACCCCAAATTGCTTACACGGACGCTTTCACAGGCGCATCCAACGGCGTAGGCGTTTTCGCTTCGGTTAGCCGCCAGAGAATCAAATTGCTCAACACCGGGGGCGATCCTGTCGCATCAGGACCCTGGGTTCAAGTCAATCGTCTCGGAAATCCGCTCTTCAACGAAGTGCTTGTCGCGATTCAGGACAAAGACAACTACAACCGCGATCTCCCGATCAATGATGCAGCCAAATACAAGACCTATGCCCAGAACCCTGAAGTCGCACTGCTCATCAATGTAGTTTTCGGCACGTCGTTAGCGACGAGCGGGAGAACTGATCTTGTTGCAGTCTTCATTCCTGACGTTTTGCGAGTAGATACTACTACATCTCCCGTGCCTTTAGTAGGCGCGGGCGGGAACAGACTGAGCGGACTCGGCGGAGACACGACAAACGGCAAATGGAGCGGATGGCCGAACGGCAGAAGGCTTGGCGACGATGTCGTCGATATCGCCCTCACCGCAGTCGCGAGCGGTCCTTCCTACAGCAGCATCTTCCTTCTGGGAGACAATGTCAACTCTAATGATCAGACCTACAACTTC
>JAYVOT010000122.1:0-9312 GCA_043757795.1 Chthonomonadaceae bacterium
TTTGCGCTCCGAATCGCTCGCTCAGGATTCTGCTCCCGCTTTCCGGCGCTAATCGTTGCGCAAGATAGAGATTCCCGTAAAAAACCGCAAAGAAAATCAAGCCGAACACGACGTACAGCGTGCTTTTCGCTACGATAGTCGTTGTGAAAACGTTGGAGTACCCAGTCTCTTTGAACCACAGCCAGTCGGCGTAAAGGGGCGACGCGTTGTGGACGAAGAGGAAGCCGCCAAATAGGAGCGCAACGATGGCGATTAGCATCCATGAGCTTTTCGGGCGTTCAAAATCCCCGCCATCAACTATAATTATTGGTCTGTCCGTCGTTGACATAAGTATCATCCTTAAAAAGACATTGCCTCGCGAATAATTTTTAACGGGATAATATCGATTTCTTCACTTTGATTTACGTTATTTTGGTTTCAGTTTCACTCACATTATAGCATATCGCAAATAAGCGGATTGAATGGGAGAAAAGCAACTTCAAATGCGGCGGCGGGGGCTTTGGAAAGCGTCGCTATGAAACAAGTATCGCTTCGCTCGCGATTTGCGCCGGGGACGATGAATGGGCGTTCTCAGGAAATGAGAAACGCCGAAGGCGTCATTATTCACTGCATCGTTGCGAATCGTCACGACAAGCAGAGCTTTTTCGCTATAGCGCCTTCGGCAGGAAGCCCTTCGGGCAATAAATGCAACTCGCAACTTTGGGAATCGTCACATCGGCAAGCCCTTTGCAAATGCGCAATCGGCGGAATCAGTGTCCGGGTTCCGGCTGTTTCAGATCTTTGTCAAGCAGAAAATCAACACGATATTTCAACTGCACGATGATCTCGCGTTCGTATTTGACGGCTTCCGGAATCGTTTTCAAGTTGTGCATTTTCATGACGCTGAGGAGTACGTCCGCAAAAGGCGCCACAGACCCTCGATTGACCTTTCGATCAAAGAGCGTCGCATATCCGGCCTCGGATTGAATCGCGTCCGATACTTTGCCTTCCAGGACAACTCCGCCTAATGTGATTTTGATAGGATCATCAGCTGGCCAATATGAGGATTTCGCCACTCGAATCTGCGCTACCCTAAACGCCCTGCTCATCTTCCCGGCCTTTTGAAAAACAGCGATCAATCGTTTTTCGTCAATGATTTTGAGGACGGCATCCGTTCCTGAAAGCTCAATTCCGCTCACAGGATCTATCGCGATGATTGAACCGTCGGAGGAGACGTCAATTCCGAACCGCCTGAAATCGTTTTCAAACTCCTCTTGACTGTCCGCTTTTTCCTGTTGAAGAGCTATTCCCAACGAACCTTTGCCTGCGATGAGCGAGGCAAACTGAATAAAACCGACGGAGACATAACCGGTGTCGTAGGTATTGATCGCATCGAAGCTGCCTTCAAGTTTCGAGACCCGCAACATCACGTGCTGTTCCGTGTCGCTCAGTCCCGCAGCTTTGAATAGGTCTGTTCGCTCATTGTCCGTCAACGCCGTTCCTTCATGCGCGACGCCTTGCGAAAATCGGTAGTACGCATACGTGGGGGAAAAGTTGATGTTGTCTTGATAGGAGTAGGAATCACCCTCTTCAAATCGAATGTCATGCCGCATCGGAGTGACAGGCGAAGCGAAGGAGGGCGGCGACCCGACGGCTATGAGAAGAGACGCGGGAATCGTACCCGGCGTCGGCGGAGCCATCGCAGGATCAAGCTTGAGAGCGTTCAGCCTTATATCAAGGCGCTCATTCTTTGGCGTCGTCATCTCAAGGGTGCGGGAGTTCGCCAAATTCGCGAGCGACTGCGCCTTCCATCGATCATAAGCCACTTTCGCAAGAACCCACTCTTTCCAGCCTTGCACTCCTCCGCTGAAAGTCGTGGGATCGGCGGTCGGCGGAAGCGCCCCCTTGCCGAGCGCTCCCTGATATTTCAGCAACCAGGCAGACCCTTCGGGGGTTAGCCGAACCTGCCAGGGACCGGTTTTCATCGCCCACTCGGGCGACGAAACGAGATAACGACCTGACGCATTCCAAAAAGCGACGATTTTCTTTTTCTCGTCCTCTTTAAAAACTCCCTGTGCGAATGTGCAACAAGGCAAAAACATCGCCAAAATTAAGAAGATAGTTCTCATTGCCATGCATTCCCCTCTATTTCACCACAGAGTTGCGTATGTCGAGAATCTGTTTCAGATGGTACGTGTCGTGAATAATCGGAAGAACCGCAAGAGCCTCAAGCGTGATGATTCCAATCTCCGGTCGATTGCCAGGTCGATTCCATTCGTTCGGTTTTCGTTCTTGTAGAAAAGCGATCAATTCAGTTCGGCGTTTGCGGAAAAGCTCAATACGTTCCACGGGATCGGTTTTGTCGTACTCGTTGTCGATCGCCAATTGCCCTTCATCTATGCCTGCGATGACCGGGGCGTCTTCCTCGCAAATACGCCTCATCCTGCCAAGAAAAATCGGATCCCAATCAGCAAGATGCGCGATCACTTCTCGAATCGTGAATCGGTCAGGATCCGGTCGCGCGTCAGCCTCTTTTAGGGACAACCCTTCTATCAGCTTGGCAACAAGTTCCGGTCCCGACTCAAGCCCGGAAAAAATATAGTTTCGCCCATAAGCGTATTCAATAAGCATTTAAAGTCCTTTCGGAACTATTTTATTTTAGTCCGAACCATGATGGTCATAAATTGTTTGAACCATGATAGCCATGATTATGGGATTAGCATGATCCTACCCTGCAGTACCAAGCCCAACTGATATTCATGCAAACCCACTGATCATTTCAAGCGGGTCTATAACCAAAAAACAAGATCACTTTCAACTGAATAATCATGAAAATCCATTAATTACGGGCATCATGGTTCGGACAATTCATGTGTTCACGGATCAAACGAGTACCCCTCAATTGAGAAGCTCTTCCGCCGCCACATAGCGAATATTGAACTGCTCGGCGACATCCAAAAGAGTCACCTTGCCTTCCGCGATGTTCAGCCCGGAGAGCAACGCCTTGCTCTCTCTCAAAGCGCGTTTCCAACCCTTGTTCGCGATCTGTCTGGCGTAGGAAAGAGTTTCGTTCGTCAAAGCGAAAGTGGAAGTGCCCGCGACCGCGCCAGGCATATTCGCGACGCAGTAGTGGACGACGCCTTCGACGATATAGGTCGGAGCGCTGTGAGTCGTGGCGTGCGTCGTTTCGAAACAACCGCCCTGATCGACCGCAACATCCACCACGACAGCGCCGCGTTTCATGGACTTCAGCATCTCGCGAGTAACAAGCGTCGGGGCTTTCGCCCCCCTGCGCAACACGCCCCCGATCACCAAATCCGCCATGGGAAGCAAGTTTTTGATGTTTAATCGGTTAGAATAGATCGTCGTGACATTCGCGGGCATTACGTCACTCAAATATCTCAACCTCTCAAGATTAATGTCGAGCAAGTAGACGTTCGCCCCAAACCCTGCCGCGATCTTTGCAGCGTTCGCGCCCACAACTCCTCCCCCTAATATCACGACGTTCGCAGGCGCGACTCCCGGCACGCCTGACAGCAGTATACCGCGTCCCTCCATCGGTCTTTCGAGGTACTTAGCTCCCTCTTGAACCGCCATTCTTCCTGCGACTTCGCTCATCGGCGTCAGTAGCGGAAGAGTTCCGTCCGGCAATTGAATCGTCTCATAGGCGATGCAGGTGGCTTCTCGCTCGATCATCGCTCGCGTCAACTCTTCATTGGCGGCAAAGTGAAAATAAGTAAAGAGAATTTGTCCCTTGCGGATAAGCGGATATTCCGTAGGAAGAGGCTCTTTTACTTTCATTACCATGTCCGCACGCCCAAAAATCTCTTCCGGGGTGAAAACGATCTTCGCCCCCGCCTCGACATACTCGCTATCGTCAATGCTAGTTCCGGAACCCGCCTCGGATTCAATTAAAACCTCATGTCCGGACTCGACAAGAGCCTCCACTCCCGAAGGAACGAGCGACACGCGGTACTCGTTGTTTTTAACCTCTTTTGGCACTCCGACAATCATGACGAATTCTCCTTTTAGCCGATTTTCTGTTTTTGGCTGATCGACCTGTGCTTTGCGTCGCCCGTTAGCGCCGCATTTCGCTTAATTATACCCAACTCGAATTGAACTCCGCTTTTCAGGTTTGGACCGGGTACTTAAAGCGACACGACAAACAAAAACAATCGTCCAAAGAACAAATGAATCTTCAATCCTACAGGGTCAATCCTGACCTCAGCCACTCAATCGACTCTCGCCACATCTCTCCCGTGAACTCGTGTCCGACTCCTTGATACACAACGGACCGGAAGGCGGAAGGCGCTCCGAGAACATCATAAACCTGTCGAACTGAGGCGTTGACGTACTCTACTCCTTTAATCGGCGAGCCGGCATCTTGATCTCCCGTCAACGTCAGAAAAGGTCGGGGCGCAATGCAAGCGATGACGCTTTCCGCGTCGAAATGCTTCAACAGATTTGGGACGAAGAAGTAAACCCCGTGAGCGCTCAGCTTTCCAGTCGCGATCAGACTTTGGCACCGAGTCAGGCATGAGACGGCGATAGCGGCTTTGATTCGGTCGTCCATCGCAGCTAGCCACCATGTTCTCGTGCTGCCCATGCTCATACCCATCGCCCCTACCCTATTAGCGTCCACCTCCGGACGCGAAAGCAGATAGTCGAGCGTCATTCGGTCGTCACGAACCATCATGCCCCAGAGCGTCCTGCCTCGCCACAAGTTCGTTTTGAAAAGGGATGACTCCTCACTCCCGCCACGCTCTTCCGGGCCTCCCGGTCCTTTGCCGCTTCTCTCTCCGAACATGTAGGAATCTGTTGCGATGACAACGTATCCCTCTCTTACAAGGTTCCCTGCGATAGTTCCTTCAACTGGCCAATTTGCCCGAAAAATCTCATCTTTTCCAAGCGAGTACTCGCCGCCATGAAAATGGTTGTACTGCACAGCGGGCGCAGGCTCTTTTAATCCTTCCGGTATTAAAATGCAACCTGTGACTTCGGCATCAGCGCCGTTGTGAAAACTGAATTTCTCAAGAGTAAACCCGTCGCGACTCTCTTTGGAAGCGATATTCACCGTCGGCGCGATCGGGCGAGGAGGCAGGTCTCCAAGAAGCTCATTCAATACGGAGCGAATTTCACGTCTTCTATTTTCCCACTCCTCGGAACTCTTCGGAGGAACAAACTCTATCTGTTCTACGCACGCATCAAGATAACCGTCTTTCGACATCGTTTCCTCCCTGTTGAACGCACCCTTTTACGAAGGTCTTGCTTGGAAGAACACGTAAATTTCAGTGCAAATCACTTCGCCGAATCCCTTTTTTTTGCGTAGAACGGCTTCTCAAAGGCAAGATAGAATAGGTATCCGGCAGGAAGGGTCAGAATTCCTGCCCATACTGCGAAAAGCGGAGCATAAAATTTAGAATTTGTGAGATTGAAGCTGATTTGATCTACAATATGGATAACGTAGAGATGCGAAAGGTAGACGCTGTAGGAGATTTTCCCGACGAAAGAAAGGGCATTTACCGCTTTCAAAGTGGAAAATAGAAGATCTCGTTTTCTACCTAAGATTAAGATCAGCGAAAATCCGAGGCCGCTTAAGAAAATCGGTCGACTCATCTGTCCCATATAACCCCAACGAAGATTGAAACGCAACCCGACTATCAGAGCGCCCGCTGCTATCAGAGCCGCCGGAACCAATTCAAGTCGTTTGCTCTCAGTATTCAACACTCGCCATACGGCAGCCCCCAATCCGAAAATCGGGAACCATTCGAGTGGAAACGGACTTGAATCTCGCAGAGTGAACGCGAGAATAAGACAGGCTAGAGAGATAAGTTCAACTCCCGTTATGATTTTTTTGGCTGACTCCTCAAATTCGTAAAAGGCGAGAGAAACCGCGATGACAAGATAAAAAGCGAGTTCATAACAGAGGGTCCAAGAGACATAGACAAGAGATTTTTGCTTAAAAAACGCCTGTGTAAGAGTCAAATTGGATAGGTAATATAAAAACGGCTGATGCAGATAATCGAACTCCGTGAACTCATTTTTCTCAATTTTGCCGGAAGCTGAAAGAAAACTCGCTGAAAACAAAAGTACGAAAGCGAAGACTGCAGTAACAAAGTATGCGGGATAGATTCGGCGGAATCGTTGTTTGAGAAAGGCGATCGCCCTATTTTTCCGTTCTGTCAATTGGGAGGCTGACTGAATCATGCAGTAGCCGCTAATGACGAAAAACATCGGGACGCCGATCTCTCCAATGAGGCTGGCGCGCCAAACGAAAGAGTTTCCAAGCGAAGGATTTCTTGAAATAGCCATGTCTCCAACATGAAACCAAACTACAAGCAGACAAGCTATTCCTCGCCAGGCGTCTAACGAACGGTATCTGGCTTCACTATATTCCGAAAACAATCGAAACTCCCATCATGTTCAAAAAAAGTCCTAACATATTTCTCAAATATAATGCAACTATTTATGTCAAATGTAGTCAATTCAGACAAAAGTAAATGACAAATCATTTTCGTCCGCATTCAATCTGTCTTGAAAATAAGATTTACCGTATTCTCACTTGCATCCAGCATTCAGTTAGGTTATAATAGAGTAAGATCACAATTCCTTTGAACTAATTCTATATTACGAGGTTGAATATGATTCTTTCCAGAGATGAGGTTCAAAAGGTCGCGTTACTCGCACGGCTCGAACTGACTGAAGATGAAATCGGAGAACAGACAGAGAGTTTCAATGGACTGTTGCAACAGTTCGAAGCGCTTCTAAAAGCGGATGTGACTGGAATTGAACCTACTTCTCATTCCATCCGACTTGTCAATGTCTTGAGAGAAGACGTCATGAAACCTTCGCTAACGCAAGCGGAAGTTCTCGCCAACTCGCCGGAAAGTCGCGACGGTTGCATTATTGTGCCACGAATAATGGAAGGCTGATCATTTTTCGGGAGAAAACAATGCTGGCTCCCGCCTGAATTTTCCCCTACCCTGGAGCAACTATTTGTCTGAATTGATGCGATTGGATGTGCGTGCCGCACAAGTCCTCTTGAACAAAAAAGAGATTTCCGCCAAAGAACTCGCGCTTGCCGCCATCGCTCAAATCGAAAGGGTCGAAGGTTCAATTCGTGCTTTCCTGACGCTGACGACTGAACAAGCCCTGTTGCAGGCGGAAGAAGTCGATGAGAAACGTTTGCGCGGTCAAAAGTTGCCATGCCTTGCGGGCATTCCGATCGCTCTGAAGGACAATCTTTGCACGACGGGAGTGAAGACCACTGCAGGATCGAAGATCCTGTACAACTTCATCCCGCCCTATGATGCCACGGTCGTTCGACGCTTAAGGGAAGCGGGCGCCGTTTTCGTAGGAAAGACAAACCTCGACGAATTCGCAATGGGTTCCTCAACGGAAAACTCAGGATTTCATGTCACACGAAATCCCTGGGATTTGGAGAGAGTTCCGGGAGGTTCTTCAGGAGGCTCCGCGGCAGCGGTTGCGGCGCAAGAAGCGCTAGCCGCTCTGGGTTCCGACACCGGAGGATCGATTCGACAACCCGCTTCTTTTTGCGGGGTCGTAGGGTTGAAGCCGACTTACGGCAGAGTCAGTCGATTCGGGCTGATCGCATACGCTTCATCGCTCGACCAGATCGGGCCGCTTGGTAAAACCGTGGAGGATTGCGCTCTAATTATGAACGCGATCTCAGGGCGCGACAGTTGCGATTCAACCTCAGCGGATGTCGATGTTCCTGATTTTTCCGTCTACTCCCCGGAAATCAAGGGAATGAAGATTGGAATTCCGAAAGAGTATTTCGGATCGGGAGTCTCGCCGGAAGTCGCTGCGAAAGTAAGAGCCGCCGCTGATAGATTGGAGTCGCTCGGAGCCTTCATCGAAGAGTGTTCTTTGCCCTATACCGAATACGCTCTCGCCGCCTACTATATTATTGCGCCGGCGGAGTGCAGCAGCAACCTCGCTCGCTTTGACGGAGTGAAGTACGGACACAGGACTAAAGAGCTTTCAGGTCATATCGGTCTCACTGAAAAAACTCGCGACGAGGGTTTCGGCGCAGAGGTGAAGCGAAGGATCATGATAGGCACATACGCCCTCTCTGCAGGTTATTACGACGCTTACTACAAGCGAGCGCAACAGGTTCGTACTCTGATTAGAAGAGACTTCGATAGAGCTTTTGAAAAGTACGACATCCTGCTGACTCCAACCTCCCCTACGCCCGCTTTCAAAGTCGGGGAGAAAGCGGATCCGTTGGAGATGAAGTTGGCGGACGTTTGTACGATCCCGGCAAACATGGCTGGTTTGCCTGGAATCTCCTTACCCTGCGGCTTTTTGGACGGCCTGCCAGTCGGTTTGCAACTGATAGGAAAGCCCTTCGAAGAAAAAACTTTGCTAAGAGTCGCGTCCGCATATGAAAAATCCGAAGGATGGGCGCACAAACTGCCGATAATAAACTAGTAGTATCTCGCGTGATCAATATCTTGCTATAAAACACATGGATAAACAATCAATTCCGCAACTGCCAGGGATGGCAGTGCGCTTCAGCGCTAGCGTCCGGTAGTGCGCTCTTCAGGCAGATAGGATGTGCTGAACGTTGAGCAAATGATGCGACAGGCTTGCCTGGCAGCAGCAACCGCTTCCCAGTCATTGAACTGAAAGGATGTGGGCCTATATGATGCAGGGAATGTTGAAAAAGGAGAGTTCTCTCTCGGTTTCGTTATACCTTTCGGAGGAATTGCGTGAGTTGATTCAACTTGGGCCGCTTCACGCCATGACGTGGAATTCCGAAGAGGACCCCGGAAGATGGATACAAGTCAGTATGCACAGCGGCGACGAGCGGTATCTCACCGTCACCTGCGTGCTTCCGCCGGGAGCGAAAAAAAGCGAAGTAGACCGTCTTGTGGGCCGGGTTGGAAGAAGGCAAACCCAGTCGAACAACGGTCTTTGCCTCGTCTATTATCTGGGTAGATGCGAATCCGATCTTGAATTGATGATGCAGGTAGATACGATGGCGTCTCAATGCGCCACCCTTCTAAGTTTTCTCTGGAAGGCGAACACGGAAGAAAATATCCGCAGGATTGGCGCGAGAGGTCCTCGAATCCCCTATCGTAAAGAAGAGCTTTCGGCGATCTCAAGCGCTGAGAAAAGCGCTGTCGCCCGCCTTATCATGCCGGCGCATTTCGATATTGAGAAAGAACTGTAGGTTCGAGCGCCGGAATTTTCGCGCATCGCCCAGGGTTAGCGCATCAAAATTCAAGTCAGCAAATGCCAACGTATATCAACAGTTAACACTCATTCCTTTTCTCTAACGAAAATACCCTTTGAAATCGGTCTGTA
>JAYVOT010000123.1:0-2524 GCA_043757795.1 Chthonomonadaceae bacterium
CCTGACGACCAAATGATTTTTTCGAGAGCGCTTTTGAATCCCATGACTCTAGTCATGACGCTCTGTCGTTTGCGTAACATGAGCTATACTTTATTTTCCAGATTCCAATGACGCATTTCCTCGCGCTAATCCCGTATTTCTCTATTGGCAGGCATCTTGGTTCAAACAAAAAGGAGCATTTGAATGGCAGAAGAACGAAACTGGGCTGGCAATTACGCCTACGCTGCAAATGAAATCCTCTATCCGGGAACAGTCGAGCAAGTCCAAGAAGTGGTCTCAAAGGCGCAAAAGGTTCGTACATTGGGTTCCCGTCACTCTTTCAACGGCATAGCGGACTCGCCGGACTGTCTTATCTCCCTGAAAAATCTGCCGGAGACTATCTCATTCGACTCCGAAAATCGCACTGTGGCAGTTTCCGGGGGAGTCAAGTACGGCGAGCTTGGAAACGCGATGCAAGCGCGAGGTTTCGCGTTGCACAACCTTGCCTCACTCCCCCACATCTCCGTTGCGGGAGCATGCGCCACGGCGACGCACGGCTCAGGAACTCGAAACGGAAATCTTGCAACAGGCGTCTCGGCACTGGAGATTATTACCGCGAATGGGGAGTTGAAAACCCTCTCGAAAGAGGGAGATGGAGAGCTGTTTCACGGTTGTGTAGTCGGATTGGGCGCTCTCGGCGTCGTGACAAAGGTAGTCCTTGATTTGTTGCCGACGTTCGAAGTGAGGCAGGATGTCTACGAAAATTTGCAACTTTCTCAGCTTGAACGAAATTACGATGAAATTATTTCCAGCGCCTACAGCGTCAGTCTCTTCACTGATTGGACTGGCGCGGAATTCGATCAAGTCTGGTTGAAGAGTCGCATAGCGGACGGCTACGTCTACGGCGAGAAGCAAGATTTCTTCGGAGCGACGCCTGCAGGCTTACCGATACACCCGATTCGCAGCGAATCCGCGGTGAGTTGTTCTCAGCAGTTGGGGGTTCCCGGACCCTGGCACGAACGCCTGCCCCACTTCCGCATGGACTTCACGCCTAGCAGCGGGGAGGAGCTGCAGTCCGAATATTTCGTTCCTCGTGAACGAGGATTAGAAGCTCTGAGGGCGGTTTTCGCTCTTAGCGAGCAAATCTCGCCGCTTATACTGATTTCAGAAGTACGCACTATCGCAGGAGATTCGTTGTGGATGAGTCCTTGCTATCGGCAAGACAGCGTGGCGATTCACTTCACCTGGAAAAATGATTGGGAGTCCGTTGAGAAAGTCTTGCCTCTTATTGAAGCGAGTCTCGCTCCATTTGACGCCCGCCCGCACTGGGGCAAACTTTTTACTATGCAACCCCGAAAACTCCGATCGCTCTACTCCAAACTCCCGGATTTCTCTCAACTTCTTTTGTCTTTAGATCCAAATCAAAAGTTCAGGAATCCTTTTTTGGATAAACGTCTTTTTGTTACTTCTCACCGCGCCCCCCAACCCCATACGCGTTAACTTAAGGATTTTGAAGCCCGGTTAGATGGGAGTTTCACGTAAATCCCGCCCCCGGCACTCCACATTGCCCCCAATTTTGGACAAAAATCCTTTTAAATCGGGACGTCAACCCTGATTTGCAGTCAACATATCCGCCTAGAACGGTAAAAACTCCCAATAGAAGCTCTCTTCCCCCCGAAATCGGGGGCGGAGTGGAGCGCCGGGGGCGCGCCAGAACGAACTTTCGGCTTAAGTTAACGCATATGGCGCCGGAAAAGTTTGAAGGCGCAGGGCAAAATTTTTCCACAGAAAATATGAAGTTAATATTCTCTAAGCAGCTCTTCTGCAAGGCGTCGCGTCGCCTCCCCGTACTCCGGGTCTCGAAAAGCGAACCGTAGAAAGGCGGCGAAGAAGGACTCGTAGTTGCCGATGTCGCGCCTCGCTTCACCCTTTAGAAGAGGGACTCCCCACAGCGCGCCGCCGGATTTCAGCAGAGAACGAACAGGGTCGGTCAGGTTCAACTCGCCTCGCGAATCAAGCTCCCCGCTTCTGAGGGCGTCGAAAATCTTCGGCGACAACGCCCACCTCGCCGCCACGGCAAGCCGGCTCGGGGTCGTTTCAGGCGAGGGTTTCTCTACGATGTCCCTCGCCCTGAAAGGCGCCTTGCTTTCTTCCTCAATCGGCGAATGCGGCGAAAGAATCCCGTAGCGCGACACTTTTTCCAAGGCGACTCGTTCCACCAAAACCGCTGCGACTGCTGACTCTCGAACAAACGTTTCCAATAATCTCCGCAGGGGAAGCGAACTGTCCGGCGCGTCGATGAGGCAATCCCCGAATGCGACTACGAATGATTCCCCGCTCGTCCACTTTTCCGCCTGCAGAATCGCGTCGCCAAGTCCCTTTTGATGCGGTTGAACGAGGTAGGCGCAATGCAAAGGAAGAAGTTCAGGGCGACCGGAAATGGCTTCGCCGAACTCTTTGCCGAAATAGCTTCTTATCTGAGGCTTGCTCTCTGAAACGATGAAAGCCGCTTGCGTGATCCCTGCAAGCCGCAACTCTCGAACGA
>JAYVOT010000124.1:0-2524 GCA_043757795.1 Chthonomonadaceae bacterium
CAATTATTGCACTGGAATTTAGGTGAGTTTGATCTCAAAAATGAGCAGAACTCAGTGCATTAATTTATGCGCGTATCCTTAGCGGTAGTAAATTCAGAAACTATTGATTCCAAGCGTAACTAAATTCCTAAGACAACGATAACCTGTCTCGTTGCGTCAAATTTTAAGGTCGGGCGTAGCATTATCCAAAAAACACTTCCGCCGAAGGCGCATTTGCAAAGCGGCTCTGCCTGATGGAACGTTTCTAAAGTTGCGGGTTGGGTTATCGCCCGAAGGACTTCCCGCCGAAGGCGCTATAGCGAAAAAGCTCTGCCCGTTGGGACGATTCGCGACGATATTGTACATTTCCTCTGCCTGAGGCGTAGCGCCTCCTGAAGGATATTTCCCGCTCCCCCAACTCTCCGCAAACTGTGATTCAGACATAAAGCATGGTCTGGATTCGATACCAATCTAAACTGCGACCTCTTCTTTCGGAACCGCAGTCCTCAAACGAAGAGCGAGCAGAAAACCGATGAACATCAGAATTGAGGAGATGTAGAACGGAATGCCTGCGGAAACCCCCAAAATCAAGATCGGCAAGCCTACCAACAAGTTGTTGGGCGTTGGAGCGATCACTCTTGCGAGACTTCCAAGACCCTGTTGAACCCCGCTGATTTCGCCCCGTTTAGCAGGGTCTGCGAACTGCGTGATGAGAGAAGTGAGCGATGGGTTTAGAATTCCGTTTCCCATTGCGATGAATGCGCTGCCTATCTGAAGCCACAACAGGCTCGGCGCGACAGCAGTGCCGAGAAGAGCCAGCACCAGGATTATGGTTCCCGCCCTGATTAAAAGCCCCTCCCCGACTTTCTTTGCCAAACCTCCCATGACGGCTCCCTGTACCAAGAGCGTCGTGAAGCCTACAATCCCGAAAATGGTTCCTGTTGCGGAAGTGGCAGCTTTCTCGAACAGATTTTTCTGTTCCAATGCGCTCAGAGCGGAATATGCCGCTTGCCCTGCTTGCAAATGCAAATTGTGGATGTTTGCAGCGGTTTCATGCAATACGCGATCGAAACGCAAGATTACAAGCCACGAGAAGGACGTTTCTACTGCCGTGAAAGCGAATGTGGTGAAAGCGAAAACGATCAGCGGGGGTCCGGTCATCGGACTTCTAAGAGCGTTGTCAAGCGATTTGAAGACGCCGAAAGGTTCCGCTTTTCGTGGAGTCGTGTCTCGATTCGTGTGCGATTCCGGCAACATGAAAAACGCAAAAGCGAAGTTCACAAGCGAGAGAAGAGCGGCAGCGTAGGCGGGCATCGCAAGCGCAGTTATTCCGAATACAGGGTGATTGCTTAGAATCGCACTGAAAACCGGCCCGAAAGCGAACCCCAATCCGAATGCGGCGCCGATAATCGCCATGCCTCCGGAACGTTCTTGCGGAGTCGTCACGTCTGCGATATACGCTTGCGCTGTCGGAATGCTGGCTGAACTCAGCACTCCCGCAGAAAGCCTGGCGATGAAAAGAATCAGCAGATTGGGGGCGGCGCCGAAGAAAAAGTATGAGATAGCGGAGCCGAGAAGACTCAAAAGAATGAGCGGGCGTCTTCCGATTCTGTCCGAAAGACTTCCCCATATCGGAGCAAAGATGAACTGCATCACGGAGAAGCTTGTCATCAAGGCGCCTCCCACCCACGCGCTTCCTCCATAGTGCTGAATATAAATCGGCAAAAGAGGGAGAATGAGACCGAAACCCAAAAGATCAATAAAAATGGTTACGAAAAGAATAACGAGTTGAGAACGTTTCATAGCGAATTTGCAGTTTTCCCCTCTGATTTGCTGTGGCGATAAGCATAGAGTATGACACTCCCTAAATGCGAGAGTCAATCAATTGGCAACATCGAATCCTTAAAATACGATAAAAAACTTTCCAGTAAAGAAGGACTTAGAGCCTTACATCAAGAATGTTATTCTCGATCATTTTCTATTCCACTGGAAATTCTACAATTCTACTATGCTGGATTCTACTGAACTCATTCGCAAATTAGTCTCTCTTCAAGGACCGCCGGGTCAAGAGACAGAGGTTTCTCTCTGGATTGGCAACTATCTCGAAGAGATAGGATACCGCCCCGACTTGGACGGCAAGGGCAATGTCGTAGTCAAAATTGAGGGCGACGATAGCCTTCCTGCCATAATGATTACCGCGCATCTTGATGAAATCGCACTCATGGCGACCGCTGTTGAGGCTGACGGGAAGGTTCGCGTCACAGCGCTTGGCGGAGCGTATCCGTGGAAATGGGGCGAAGCTGAAGTCGATATTTTGGCTTCAAAAGCGCCTGTCCCCGGAATTCTTTCCTTCGGCGGAATTCACACGAACCATCCTAAAAGCGTCGTAGAAAACGCAAGGCGAGGTCCTCTTACCTGGGACATGACCTATATTTTCACCGGAATGAACGCGGAACAGACTGCGGAAGCCGGGATTCGTCCCGGTTTGAGAGTAGTTTTAGCGAAGTCGAAAAGAATTGTCAAAGAGTTGGAACACCACATTTGC
>JAYVOT010000125.1:0-2523 GCA_043757795.1 Chthonomonadaceae bacterium
TGTTCCTCCAGACAGCCCAGAACTTCGCTTCAGTTCCGGCAGTGGCGTAAAGGGTCTCGGTCACGTTAGTCGCCAGAACAAGCTGAACGTATTTGAAAAGTTCCGGCACGAAATCTACGCTCTGATACGCCAGAATATTTGAGACCGCCTCTGAAATCGCAACGCCTTTCGTTTTGCACTCGATGACGACAAAGGGAATCCCATTGACGAACAGAACGGCGTCGAGCTTGCAGACGCTCTGACTGTTTGACCGGCGAATCACATACTCCGACGTCACATGATAGACGTTGTTTTCAGGATTTTCCCAATCGACATATTTTAGTGTGAAACTCTTCGTGTCCCCTTTGATCGTCTGCTCAAGACTCTTCCCGAGTCGCAGAAGGTCATAGACCTGCTCGCTCGCTCGCTGAGTCCCTTCGATAAGCGACACATCCTCCAACGCCTGCACCCCCCGCCTGATATTCGACTGACTGAAATACTCTTCTCTCCCTTTGTACCGAATTCGGTTGATACGGGAGAGTTGGGAAACAAGAATATCCTCCAAAAGAACGCGAGACGTTTTCCCTCCTCGAAGCGCCAACGCCTCCTCCCGCGTGAGGTAATGACAACCCAGACGCGAGAGGAAGGTGGCGGCAGGCATTTGAGACTGCTCTTTTTCCGTCAAATCAAACCCGGCTTCGTCTTCCAGAGGGATCACATGCTTCATGAGGCGAACTCCTTCAATCGAACCTGCCCGGTCAAGAGCTTCTGCATCAGCCCTTGCTTTTGCCGTTTGAGCGCGTCACGCTCTTGTTTCAGTAGGGCGATCTCTTCATCCAGAAGTCCTAAGAAGTCCGCAATTTTTTGCTGTTCTGGAAGCGAAGGTAAATCGACTCGTATTTTTGCGAAAGATGGGTACTTACAATTTAGCGTATCACTGACCAGTCCCTGTGAATGTCTATAGAATAGCGATATTGTTTTTGGAAGTTTGAACAGGAAAGCCGCAAATCTGCCATCTATCTGATCAGGGATACAAACGGTATATGCCGGGCTGACAATCCCTTCCAATTTAGAGAGTCCGAATACTCCCTGCCACATTCGCATTGTGTTGTATGCAATATCGCCTGGAACCACTCTCAAATATTTGGATTTATCTTCATTTGATGTGTCGCGCTTCACCAGTGAGTCGCGATCAACAATGCCTTCAGTTCCAGAGACAGAGAGCAGTTTCAAATCTGGCCTATTTATCTCGACACGTTCTAGGAAAAGTTCTCCAAGTTTTGCCTCCCGCCACTTTTTGCCCTTGAACTCCGGGAAGCGACGGCACTCAGTCAGCAACTGTTCAGCCAGGTTTAATTTATAGCGAGTTTTGGCTTCGATCAGTTTTTCTGTGGTGCAAACAGCGGCATCGGCGACATCCAGAATTTCGACTATCCGGGCTTGTTCGGGGATTGAAGGTATACAGATTGGAAGATTCCTTAAAACACTTAAGGTTATTAGCGGAACAGCAGAGCCTCTATTGTTTTGCTTAATCTCCATTGCTATTCTCGGTGATATAAACCAGTGAAAAGCGAACATAGGCAATACTACACTTGTGTCCAATCTGACACGCAACTGTTTATTTGAAATAATATATATCGGATATTCTGCACCTGCAGGTATAATACCAACCTGTCCCAGTGTGCCTACTCCCGTAAATACAAGGTCATCTTTTATTGCCTGACAATTGGCGAATTCCTTTGCCTTTATCTGTGTTAGAAACACAAAACCATCATCAATGAATTTCCGCTCATCGGTGGTTAAATTGTTTCCCCTAATTACTGGTACTCCTTCACTGACAAAATATCGGCTACCGATGTTAGAGCCAAAAGGTCCGGATACAATGGCACGTTTTCCTAATGCCACGTCACCAAGTTTGAGCCAGTGCCATCCCGGGGGTAGAGAGGTGTCAGCGGTTAATAGCTTTTTGTTTTTGTTTTGTGATAACGAATGTAGCATAGGGTTTATTTTCTAAATCGTATTCAGGAGTAGTTCTTACGTAAAATATAGAGTAGCGCTATATCGAGAATCTTCAATTGCAGGTTGAAATTTATTCTATTATGTGGGATAATTATTTTGGAGGCTTTGGAGCGTGAAAATGCTACATTGCCTTTTTGCTTTTATTAAGGCTCCCTTTCATTTTTTGGACGTAGATCAGTAATGAGAGTAAAACTCCAAATGACAAAGTCTGGAATTCCGTCAATGTCTCGTTTTGTACGGTAGCGCATCTGAAGTACTTTGTCAGCAAACTCGTTGAGCTCAGGGCGAGATAGTTCCGTCATCTCTCCATATCGAACTCCCCAAGACACAATATATGCTACCAAGTCAGCCAGTTGAACTCCTGTTGTTAAATCGCTATGAACGAAAAATGGCTCTGGAATTATTTGTCCCGCACGTTGCCGCCCTTTTGTAGAAAGTTTGAAGTATCGTTCCATCTGTCCGACAAGTAGATGGCTTTGACTTATTTCCAGTTCATCGAAAACCACAATTCCAGATATGTTCGTC
>JAYVOT010000126.1:0-2523 GCA_043757795.1 Chthonomonadaceae bacterium
TACCGTCCGTGGTTTAGTTTGGCTTTTACACCAATATTCTACTTCACAAACGATACAAGTCACTCCATCCCTGATTCAAAAATGGCTAAAGTCCAGTTATTAAGCGTTTTTAATGTCAATTTGTTGCCGTTTCGAATGAGAACATTTTGTGCAGTAAGACGCACCTCCGGGTCGACATGATTTAAAATACTGATGATGCGTCCCTGCCCCTCCCAGGACATTCGTTCAAATTCCGACCGACTGAGATAGGGCATCAATTCCAGAGTCGCCAGGAAGCAGGGCAGGTGATTTTTGTCAATGAAGAAATAATTTCCAACTTTGGAAAGTTCGGAAATCGTGAGCATAAGAGCGGTCTCTTTTCGATGTGCCAGTTCAGACACAAGCGAACCAATTCGTTCTGAATTCAAACTTGAACGAATATATCCTGCAATCGGCACGAAGATATACAACAGATTTGGAAGGATGAAGAATAGTAGGAAGTTTCGATATAAGACGCCCGTGTGAATATCCAATTGACGCATGGATTCCTCATGATTCCATGCAGGGTTAAAAGAGAATTGACTGCTTGCGTAGTTACAATAAAACAATCCTCCAAAAATTCCGATCATGGATAGCCACCACAATGCGGGTGAAATCCATTTTGTTTTCAATCGCACTCTCACGAGGCGTTTTAGTTCCGTCAAAAGCTCCTCGTTTGACTTACCCAAAATTTGAGGCGGCTGATCGACAAGAGGAACATCCGTGACCGTCTCCAAGATTTTTGTTGACTTCTTTTTGAACCAGTGCATCGTTTCGCCTCCTTAGCGAGTGCATACATGTTTCTATACGTAAGCGTTCCTCGGAATCTTGCACTATTTTGACGCCCCGTACGAAGAGAGAGGGATAATTGTCTTTTTTAATCGCTTGCCAATGGTTTGTGATATTGGGTACAATGTCCGAACTACGAAACAACGTAAGTCATTTTTCATCAGTGAAATGTTCAGGCGCTCCGGCGCCGTCTCTCACATTGGAGCGCAAGATGGCGAGATCCGTCACAGAAATATCCCTGCACGATTCAGCGACCCCGGTTCCCAGTTTCGGCCCCGGCGGCACGCCCTACATTTTGGCGCGAGTAGATGAGCTAGTAAGTTGGGCGCGCCGAAACAGCCTCTGGCCCCTCTCCTTCGGACTCGCTTGTTGCGCCATCGAGATGATGGCATCCGTCTCCTCCCGTTTCGATATAAGTCGATTCGGAGCGGAAATCTTTCGTGCCTCGCCGCGACAAGCCGATGTCATGATCGTTGCCGGGCGCGTCTCAACGAAAATGGGTCCTGTTCTCCGTCAGATTTACGATCAAATGCCGAACCCGAAATGGGTCATCAGCATGGGAGCTTGCGCCTCTTCGGGCGGCGTCTATAACAACTATGCGATCATACAGGGAGTGGATCAGATTATCCCCGTCGATGTCTACGTTCCCGGATGCCCGCCAAGCCCGGATGCGCTCATCTATGCGATTCTGAAACTTCAAGAGAAGATCAAATCCGGCGATTCCGGGCAGTTCTCAGACCTGATTCCCCTGCTCGCAAAAGAGCAGGGCGTGGTGAAGGGATAAGAACGATGGGATTTCTTTCAGAGTTCGCAAACGGGGCGAAGGCGATGGCGACCGGCTTCGGAATCACTTTCAAGCACTACGCCGAACAGCAGTTGAAGCTCAGACCGACGGAAACGGTTCAGTATCCGGAGGAGCGGCGAGAGCAGTATCCTCGCAGCAGGTGGCGTCACGTGTTGACCCGCTACGACAACGGTCTTGAAAAATGCATCGGTTGCAGCCTCTGCGCAGGCGCTTGTCCCGCGCGTTGCATCTATGTGCAAGCAGCGGAAAACACTGATGAGACTCGTTTCTCGCCGGGAGAGCGATACGCCGCCAAATACGAAATCAATATGATACGGTGCATTTTCTGCGGATACTGCCAGGACGCATGCCCGACGGGAGCTATCGTCCTACGCAAAGATTTTGAACTTGCGGACTACTCCCGCGACGACTTTCTATACACGAAAGAGATGTTGCTGGAGTCCGCCCCGCTCACGATGATCCCCCTTTCGGAAATCAAACGCCGTTAATAGAAGTGCACACAGACGAGCGTCTCGCTCATTTGCGCTCAAGTCGGCGGAGACGTCGGACCCTAATTTTGGGGAATTATTGCAGGAGGTATTGTTCGTTGCGCCCCCCCATTGTTCAATTCAATCCATTTTCTGAACTTGATTAAGTCGGATTGGAACATAGACTAGAATCTAGGACAACGAAAACCTGACTCGTTGCGTCGAGCTGTCTTGACGATTGATAACGATGCAATACATCTCATTGGTCTGAGGCAGAACCTCAATAGGATAAGCTTTCTCTCCTCCGACATGTTAGTGTATTTCCTAACTGATGTTACACAGAACTGACGACCTTATGATTTTTTCGAGAGCGCTTTTGAGTCCCATGTCTAAAGGGGCTGTGAAAGTATTCCTAAAAACGTCGGTTCGATCATTTTTGTCAGG
>JAYVOT010000127.1:0-9298 GCA_043757795.1 Chthonomonadaceae bacterium
AATCTTAACTCTTGCCATTCCTAAAGCAAGTGTAGCTGTGAAATCAGACATCGCTGCTCTCGTTCAAAAATGTCTGGATGCGAAGGGACTCGGTTGCGAGGCATGGGAGGCTGAGATCAATGGGCGCGTCGCGGCGCTTTACGGGCTTTGAGGGTGGAAAACGTGACAAAAACCAGTACATTTGTAGCTTACATCGACGAGTCGGGAGATGAGGGCTTTCAGTTTGAAGGAGGCAGTTCGCATTGGTTCGTACTCTCCTGCGTCGTTCTGCGCCGTGCCAATGAACTGCAGGAGGCAAAGCTTGTAGATGAGGTGCGTTCACTCCTGAATTCAAAACGCCAACCTAGTCATAGGATTCCAGATAAGAAGCCGCTGCACTTTCGAGATTTGCCGCATGAGCAACGCAAGGTTTACTCCCAACGCATCGGAGCGGCAGACCTGCATGCTCTTAGCGTTCTCATTTCCAAGCCCGACTTGGACTCGCCCGAGAAATTTACAGGAGGTTCGAACCTCTATTTTTATGCAGTGCGGTTGCTGATGGAACGCTTGTCCTGGTATTGCCGTGATCACAAACGCAAAGAGGATGCAGGAGATGGATCAGTGGAGATTGTGTTCTCGTATCGGTCTTCAATGGATTACAACGCCCTGCGCGAGTATCTAGAGCATTTAGATGCTAACCGGATAGATCTCGATTTTAAAGCAGAGCCGGGCATCATACGACCGGAAAGAATATTGACATTTACACATGGCAAGCGAATGGGGCTGCAAATTGCAGATGCAGTTGCGAGCGGATTCTTTTATGCAGTTCAGCCTTCTCAGTATGGGATGACCGAGGATTCTTATGCTCGCCTAATACTGCCGCGAGCATATCGACATCGGAAAGAGTTGTGGGGTTACGGCGTCAAAATTTTCCCGAATGAAGCTGAGGAGAGGCGGAGAAATGGCGAATTGTTGTCAGGAATGGAATGAAGAGAGTGCAAGTCCCGGGTCGTAGGATCCCACCGACCAGCGGCTGCCGCCCGTAAGAGCGACCAACGATTGGTCCCGCGCGCACTTGCAACTATATTATGCACCATTTTGTACAATTTCTGATAAAATTTTGTATGATTTTGATAAATTTTTCGCTCACATGCGTCGATTCACCTTCGCCTACCCTGCCCATTTAGTCTCAACCGAGTTGATCTATCTTAATCTCAATCTCCTCAACCGGAAGTCTGCTGGGGGTCGCACCCCCGGCGCTGAGACGCCGCCCCCAGAGTTGGAGTATCGAGAATAGCTTGCACGCTTTTTTAGACGTGAGTCTTGACGAAGTCGTCTGTCGAATTCGGAAGGACGACGGCGGAGAAATGTTCGCGGTGATGCGACCTCTTGCCTTAAACCTGATCCGGGAGAAGAAAACCTGAAATCGAAGGATAAAAGCAAGGCGTAAGCGGGCTGAATGGGATAACACCTACTTGATGCAGATGTTAACGAGCGGAATTTAGGCATTGCCCAACAATTATCGGTCTTATATTCACTCTCATTTGGGCTCAATTGTGTCAGTATTTCGACGCATTAATTATTGGGACTTGCTTTAGATGCGCTCGCCCTGGTTGTAATGCAGGGTAAATGAACAAAAAATTCTGAGCGACAATTTATCGATTCTGGGGCCAAACGAGGTCATTCGCTACTCTGATATTCCGACTAGTTTTGGCAATGTAATCTGCAAAAAAACAAAAATCGAGGCAATACGATCACTTTTCTTTTGCCTCGATTTTTTAGCATTAGCTTGAGAAAAATCTCACTGAATGTTGTGGCGAGCTTCTTCACTAGCGCTTTCAACTTGCGATTTGGGTGGTTTTTTGAACTTGAACTGCGTCATTTTAGAACGTTCTTTCCATTCCCCATTGCCGTATTTTGTGTCGACAAATAGAATGAATGATTGTAATTTGAACTCTGGATCGAGTCTGCGTGCTGTCCTAAGACGAACTGAACTCTGCGGGCCGGGAAAGACGCCTGGCTGCACTCCGAATTGGATGAGATAAGAAGCGACTGTAGGCGTTAGAATAATTCCGGAAACAGAAGTAAATTTCGGTTGTTGTAGATACAGTTTCGTGATCCCGCGCATATCGTTTTGAACAATCAGCGCAGGAAACTCCTCCTGCAGGGCTTTGAGCTGAGTTTCAGGCACAGCATCAAGCACGCTGGATAGATCTGCAAGCGAGAGAAACCCATCGGGATCAATGTGCTTTCGTATCCACGATATCTGAGCAGCTGAGGGGGAGGAATCGTCTCCATAAAACCAGTCCGCATAGTTCATGAGCAAGATTCCACTCTCCCTCCACTTTGACATCACCACTTTTTGGGGTCCAATGAGATATTTCAATCCATCTCGAACGCTTTTAGGCATCCGTGACTCCTGCACGCTTTTATCGGTCGGAAAAAGCGATATATAGGGTATCTTCACCGACCCAAAACTTCGCGATGCATAAAGGGTCAATGGAGAAGCCCCATCAAACTCTTTCAAGGGAGCCGCTTTGACGGGGACAGCCTCATCCTCTCGATTGGAATGCAGCATATCCCCCGCCAGAATCCAGTTTTTCTGTATAACAGGCGCAAGATCCCAATCCGCCCCGCCAACTATGGAGAACATCGCTCGACCCGAGAATTTATATGAGCTAGAACCGACCGTAACGCTTGTTGATCCGAAACTCAGGCAGGGAGTCAAACGTTTACGAGAACCGCTTTTCGTTTCAAATGTGAATAGGATGTCGGTCATCTCGAAATTCTGGGTGACGCCATTCAAAACAGTCGTTTTGGAACTTTGCAAAATATCATACATATGATCAACGAACTCTGGCTGCAAGTCTTTAGTAGGAATGATAAGAGGTATCCCAGCAAAAATCTTCTCCCGATCTGTTTCCGTGGTGAGCTGAGAAAAAAGTCTCAGGTGCTCCCACATAGCTTCGACACCCTTGTTGTTTAGAATAAACCATGCATCGAGAGTATGAGATTGGTCAAGATTCATCGATTTTTCAACCTCAGATTGATGTTTCTTTCGCTCAGATGGCTCTAACTCTGCTATCTTCAATAGAAGATCGTACTGTCGCTTGAAAGTTTCGTTTCCGAGTTTCGTCAAAGCTTCTGCCGAATCGTGACAGTTTTTCAGCCGGACAACGTAAGTCCTCTTGCCATTTTTGAGAGTTGGATGAACATACGCTCTCGCTCCTTTAAAACTTATCAGGCTGAGAACTCCATTCATCACTTCGATCGCCGGCTGTTTATTGAGAGAAACCGAAAGAATGCTTCCACTGATCGGGTCGTTTTCTTCGGTGGTAATATCAACCCCTGTCTGAGTGGAGATATCTTTGATCAAATCATTGAAGGAAATGCTGGGAGTAAGAACCGTGATTTTTTTTGCTAGTCTTTCATCTGTCTCCTTTTCGAAGAGATAAAAATTATTTAGCGGCTGTTCTTGAGCCAAACTGAATTTTGCAGAGCATATAGCAAATAGGATGTAGATGGAGAGGAGCGCATATCTGGACATAGAGGTCTCCCATGTCCTGTCTGACGAAAGCGTCAGACAGGACATTTGTCACAATCGGTCAAGCGAAGCAGATAAAGGTCAGTGGGTGACACTCCAATAGGAAGCATCCTGATATTGCTGAAAAGTGTTCAGAAATGCGAATGGGCCAACCCAAGTACAAGTCAACTTTGTGCTATACTGCCCGACATTGCTGACGCCAATATTCTCAATGCTTATCATTGAAGAGTAAGTAAGTTCCTGATGAGCCTGTATGGCAGCAGGGAGGTTAGGCGTAGCGCTATTGTGGTAGAGATATCCGCCAAGCTCTGCATCTCCAACATGATCTAGTAAGATAGTTACTCTGCCGTTGCGACAGCCGAAATTATTCATATTTGAGATAGTGTAAACTGAGTGACCGAAAGCGGGCACGGAAGCGTACATGTAAACAATTCCCCATAGCGTCTGTAGGGGGCCATACGATACACCGTTCCTGTTAGGGGTGAGTCGATTTTAGTGTCAGTCGCACTAAAACCTATGTCGAACTGTGCCGATGCTTTTGAGACTGCGCCGACAAGTGCGACTGCAGTGAAGAGAGTAGTGAGTGCAAGGGTGAGAGAGGTGTTGCAGACTTTTTTCATGCCAGAATTCTCCATCGAAAAGACATGAGGCTATTGAGCCTCCAGAGGTGAGCGGAGACTCCAGATCAGCTATTTTCATCATACCACTATTGCACTGATATGTCAAGCCTCTGTGTGTCATAATACTCAGGACTAGCGCATCTTAATTTCAGAATGAATTTCAATTGCTGTTATCGAATAGGGGAAAAATCTTCTATAGGTGTTTCCCATGCCAGGACGGCTTATCAGACTGATTAAGGATATGCGCGTAAATTAATGCACTGAGTTCTGTTCATTTTTGAGATCAAACTCACCTAAATTCCAGTACAATAATTGTTGGGCAACTCCTAAATCACTATGTTTTAGACGTGAGTCTTGACGAAGGCGCCTGTCGAATTCGGAAGGACGACGGCGGAGAAATGTTCGCGGTGATGCGACCTCTTGCCTTAAACCTGAACCGACAGGAAAAGACCTGTAATCGAGGGATAAAAGCGAGACGTAAGCTGGATGGATGGGATAACACCTACTTGATGCAGATGTTAACGAGCGGAATTTAGATGCGCTCGCCCAGAGTAGCTAAGCAACCAGGCGCTTCAGAGCCTTGCGAAGAAACCTTTAAAACTTGACGCATCAAGTCAATTTATAGAGGATTTTCGCACTTCGAAAGCAAACCTACTAGCAGAATTTATAGCGCCTCGCCAAATATTCCAAGGAGCCTTTTTACATGAAAGACCCGCGTTACACGCAACTTGCAAAACAACTCGTCATGAATTCCACCAAAGTTCAGCCCGGCGAGAAAGTTCTCATCGAGGCGTTCGATATCCCAACTGATTTCACTGCCGAGCTTATCAAAACCGTTGCGGAGGCGGGCGGGTTGCCGCTTGTCACAACCTATCATCAGGCGGTTCAAAGGGCTTTGTATCACTGCGCAACCGTGGAGCAGATGAAGACTATCGGCGAACTAAAACGCAAGGAGATGGAATCGGTGCAGGTCTATATCGGACTGCGAGGATCCAACAACATCAGTGAACTGAGCGACGTTCCAAAAGAGAAGATGGCCCACTATGAGAAGCTCTGGTGGAATCACGCCCACAGCAATTGGCGCGTGCCTAAAACGAGATGGTGCGTCTTGCGTTGGCCGACTTCGAGCATGGCGCAAGCAGCGGGGAAGAGTACGGAAGCTTTTGAGGATTTCTACTTCAAAGTCTGTTCGGGAGTGGACTACGTGCAGATGGGAACGGCGGCAATGCCGCTGAAAGCCCTGATGGATAGAACTGAACGCGTGCATTTGAAAGGACCCGGCACAGACCTGACTTTCAGCAAGAAGGGAATCGCCACGGTTCCTTGTTCCGGAAGCCACAACATTCCCGATGGAGAAATTTTTACCTGCCCGGTGCGCGATTCCGTTCAGGGAGTGATCCAATACAACTGCGAAACGCTCTATCGCGGGACGATCTTCAACAACATTCGACTTGTCTTCAAAGATGGGAAGATCGTAGAGGCGACGGCGGGAGCGAACACGGAACGGCTCAATGAAATCTTGGACGCCGACGAAGGGGCGCGATACATCGGGGAGTGGTCGCTCGCTTTCAATCCCTACATCCTCTCTCCAATGAAAGACATTCTCTTTGACGAGAAGATCGCGGGAAGTTTCCATTTCACGCCGGGGCAGGCGTATGAGGAAGCGGACAACGGCAATCGCTCGCAAATTCACTGGGACATGATCTGCATCCAACGCCCGGAATTCGGCGGCGGGGAGATCTTGTTTGACGACGTTTTGATTCGAAAGGACGGTCTCTTCGTCCTTCCTGAGCTCGTCGGGCTGAATCCCGAAGCCCTTGGGAAGTAGGGATCAAAAATTAACGATAGGATAAGACGTTACTTAAAATGATTTTTCGGCATAGCGCAACCTTCCTCTCCTATTCTTTCCAAATGCCAGCTTCTCGTCGTACTCTTTTTTTCGATAGTTTGGCAAAGTGAAGGAAATGAGGCAGGAGAGACCTCTTATGATACCGAATTTTACCGTTAGTCGAATGTCGGAGCGCCTGGAAATGTCGGGATACGCAATGTCCGCAGTCCGGCGTTGCAGTATCGCTGTGAATTCAGGACTCCGGAAGGCCCGCAAGAGGTTGAAAACTCGAACCTCCTTTCAGCTCTTTTTGAAAAGCGGAACAAAAACACTCCTTGCAATGCGATGACGAGATAGTGTTTCCGAGCTTGAAAAAGGGAAGCGTCCGGATGGCGAGCAGTCAATAGTGAGCAATATACTCGAGGAAGGAAGAAGCCAAAGATGGCGGAGATAAAAGAGAAGATCAAGGTTGGATTGATTGGGTGCGGAGGAATTTCCGGCGCGCACCTGCCGCACCTCAGCAAATCTGAGGACGTGGAACTTGTCGGTTTTGCCGATATCGTTGTGGAGCGAGCGGAGAAACACGCTGCGAAATACGGCGGAAACTCCTATGACAGCGCCGAAAAAATGCTCGCGACCGAGAAGCCGGATGCCGCCTACATCCTCATTCCCACTTATCAGCATGGACAACCGGAACGCGCCTGCATCGCAGCGGGAGTGCCGTTTCTAGTTGAAAAGCCGCTTGGGATCGACCCGGACGACCTTCGCAAACTCGCGAAAGAGGTTGAGGCTTCCGGTCTCATCACTGTTTCAGGCTTTATGAATCGCTATCGCAAGTCGATCAATCGCGTAAAAGACCTCTTGAAAAGCGATCCTGTCATTCTGATGGACGGCGCGTGGATCGGCGGAGCGCCGCTAGTGAAAGAGGGCGACTACTTCGCGAACTCCCCGATAGGGCAGTGGTGGCCGGTCAAAGAGAAATCCGGCGGGCAATTCGTTGAGCAAGTGATTCACACCGTCGACTTGGTGCGCTACCTCGGCGGCGAAGTGGAAGAGGTTTTCGCTTACGCGGCAAACGGCTTCAACAAAAAACTCCCGAACCTCATTCCGAACTATACCAACGACGATGCGATGGTCGTCTCGATGAAGTTCGTTCACGGCGGCGTCGCGAACATCATGGCATGTTGCGCGGCGGCGGCAGGCGGCGGCGTTTTCTTGAACGTGTGGGCGGCGAACCACACGGCTAAGTTCACCGATTGGGCGCACCACGTGGAGATTCATCGCAACGGCGAACCCGGCAAAGAGGAGATTAAAGGCGACATAGACGATATCTTCCCAGCGGAGGATCGCGTGTTCATTGACGCCGTCAAGACAGGTGATCGCTCTAAAATCAAAGCCTCTCATCCGGAAGGAGCAAGAACGACCCTGCTCGCTCTCGCCGCAAACGAGAGCCTCGTTACCGGGAAGCCCGTAAAAGTGCGGTACGAATAGGGTTCTCGTAGCACTCGCTTAGTCCCGTCCTGTTTAAGGACGGGCGAGCGGAAGGCGCCTTTTCAAAGCTCACTACTTCCTCTAAAAAAAAAATTCAGCATCAAAAAATCCCCCTCCTTTCACAAAAGGAGGGGGATTTTCAGCGTAGTTCTCACGCGATCAAGTCGCTAACCGGGACGCCTTTCTCCGTGATGGAGATCGGGCGACCCACCGGGGTCATGAAGCTCTTCGCCGGGTTCATGCCGAGCAAAGTCGAGATCGTCGCGAACAGGTCGGGGACTGCCACTTGTTTGTCCACCACTTTCGCGCCCTCTGCGTCCGTCTGCCCATATACCTGCCCGCCTCGCACGCCGCCGCCTGCAAGCACCGCGCTCCAAGCTTGCGGATAATGGTCGCGCCCTTCGTTGCCGTTGATCTTCGGAGTTCTGCCGAATTCGCCCATCCAGATGATGAGCGTGCTGTCAAGCAGGTTCCGCGCCTGAAGTTCTTTGATGAGAGTCGCCATAGCAGGGTCGTAAATTCCCGCCAATTTGCCGACCCGGTTGAAGTTGTCGGTGTGCGTGTCCCAACCGTCAAGCACCACTTCCACGAATTTGACGCCGGATTCGACCAGTCTTCGCGCCATCAAACAGCCCCGCCCGAAGTTCGAGTCGCCATAGGAGGCTTTCACAGCGTCCGATTCTTCCGCGATATCGAAAGCTTTCAGGTGCGGCGATTTCATCATTCGCACCGCCTTCGCATAGACCGACTGTCGCCCCTTGACTTTCACGTCGCCGGTCTGAGCCGCGAAATCGTTTTCCAGCATTCCCAGCGCCTTCTGTCTCGCATCGAATCGCGCATCATTGACGTTGGAGGCGTAGGCGATGTTCTGCGGCAACTGCCCCGCCTGCTGAATGACGAGCGGACCGTATTGCACTCCCAGAAAGCCCGCGCCAATGCTTGGACCGCTGATGCTCACGAAGTTCGGAAGGTCGGAAGTCGGGTCTCCAAGCTCCTGATTCACCCATCCGCCGAGCGAAGGATGCGTGACGGTCGGGTTGGGAGAGTAGCCGGTGTGCAGGAGATACTGCGCTCGCTGATGGTTGCCCTCTTTGCTCGACATGCCCCGAATGATGGCTAGATGATCGGCGACATCGGCGCACTGCACCAAATTTTGCGACACTTCAATGCCGGGAACTCGCGTTTTGATAGACTTCGTCGGCCCTCCGGTGGGCGCTCCCGGTTTCGGGTCCCAGTTTTCCAGGTGCGAAGGTCCGCCGTTCATCCAGAGCAAAATACAGTTCTTCGCCTTTTTCGGTCCGGGCGCAGTCGCCGCCATCGCGCCGGCGGGATCTAGCCACTGCGCGAAAAGCATAGAGAGCAGTCCGCCCACTCCCACCTGCATCAGTCCGCGACGGCTCACATCCGAAGAGAACATATCCACCGGACCGGGGCAACTTCCGCCGTTCTCATCCCGGATGCGCTCTTCCTCCGCATCAATCAACTCATCCAACTCTTTGCTGTTTTTATCGTAAGGCGTCATGATAATGTCCTCATTTATTCTTTGAAAAATGGTATCGGAAACGACGGACTGAGGTCCGTGTCCGGGTTTGAAAACCCGCCTTCGCGGGTTGAGAATGTCGCTCAACCTGACTTCTGAAAACTCGTTTCGCGGGCTGAGAATTGAGTCCTCGTAGGCGGACTCAATTCCCGCGGCGGGTTTCAACCCGTCCGGCGCCTTCCCTAGTGATTGAAAGTGAACTCGCTGGAGTTCAAGAGCGCCCAGAACATGTCTTCGTAAGCCTGCAGTTTCGGGGTCGCGCCGAGTGATCGACCGCGCTGGTTGAGCGCATTGTA
>JAYVOT010000128.1:0-2519 GCA_043757795.1 Chthonomonadaceae bacterium
CAACCAGATTTTAACAAATATTTGAAACAGAAAAAAATATCTGACAACTGTTGAAACTTGTTGACGCTCGTTGAAGTGAATTAAGATGCGCTAGCCCTGCAATACGATATTTCTCGCTTGACAAACCTTCAGTCTCGTGCCATACTGACAACTCAAATATAGTTTGAAATCGCAGTGGTCGCGCCTCAAGGCGCGGCTGAAATACGGGGGAAGACCGGTTAGATTCCGGCACAGTCCCGCTACGGTGAATCGAGTTTCGCAACTGAGAATTTCTTTCAGGCGCAAAATCTCGAACAGTCCGATTGCCCGCCTGCGATCTATCACAACAACCTCTTCGCGAGAAAAGAGGGTGATGGAAAAGTTGCAGGCGACTTCCGACTTTGTCTCAGTTGTGGCCCGTTATCATCCGTTATCCACGCCATCCGAAGAATCGGATGGTTTTTTGTGTTTGTAGGTCGCTCTTCGTTATTTGATGCCTAATCAAAATAGCGTTAGCCTCTCTGGTTGCAAAGGATAAAATATGGCAAGCGCCAAATCCCGCTCACAACGCGGTTTCACCCTCATCGAATTACTAGTCGTCATCGCAATTATCGCGATTCTGGCGGCAATACTTTTCCCCGTCTTCGCGCAGGCAAGAGAAAAAGCAAGACAAACAAGTTGCCTTTCAAATCTCCGACAGATCGGCACGGCAACTCTGATGTACCTTCAGGATTACGACGAGACCTTTCCCCTTTACCAGTACAGCGATTGCGTCGGATATACCTGTTATCAGTACTGGTTCGGACTGCGAACTCCTACCGGGTGGGATAAAAACAAGGGACTCCTCTACCCCTACATGAAAAATGCTCAGATTCAACGCTGTCCAAGCTGGACAGGCAAGTCGAAATTCGGAGACGGCAACGGTTATGGATACAATTGGGGCTACTTAGGTTCCGATTACTATCAGGGTTACAATTTCCCTCCGGTGAACCCCGCCTCGCTCGCCTCGCTCAGTTCCTCTTCGGATAAAATCGCTTATTCAGATGCCGGTTATGTCAACACCCCCTGGTACGGCGGGGACGGCAGCATTCAAGAGACGCCGGGAATCGACCCGCCATCACAATGGTACGGGAATCCGACAATGGACTTCCGACATGTGGACAACAGTAAAAAAATCGATGTTGCCGCTCAAACCGTCACGCACAACGGCTTTGCGAATATCGCCTGGGCGGATGGTCATGCAAAATCCATGAAGCAATCCGCTGTCAAGGATGTTATGTTTACTCGCGGAGACTAGCCTCAACGGTTCGCTCCCATCTCGTCAGAGCGCCTCTCGAATTTTAATTTGGGAGGCGCTTTTGGGTTTCTATCATTACTTATTGACTAAATTTTTATCGATTTAGGGCTTCTGTTTTGACGATTCTGAGATGCGTCGCTAGATCGTCAATGCTTGAGGCCAATACGCCCTGCAATTCGACAGGGTAAGACATATAGGCGCTTATCTTTATGCTCTGCTTTCCATCCTGAGAATAGCGATAGACGTTGATGCCGCATAATTTTTTTTGGGAAAGCAGCTTACCCATTAATTTCTGTCCATTAAACGGAGTTGCTGAGGTCTGTCTCAGCCAAAGCCCGGAATCGTGAAAGTCTTCTCTCGAAAGTTGAATTGGCTGACCGATTAAAACTCCGTATTTTCTGTTATTCAACTGTATCTCTACCAAGTCCTTGCTACGCAAAGATTCAGGATCTCGACCGCCATCCGCCGGAAAAGTCGAACAAACGATTTGCATAGTTTGCGAGGTAGGAGGGACGAAAACGTTTCGCTGAAGAAATCCGATCAACCAGGTTCGAAATCCATTTGCTTCGTTATGTTGAAGAGGCAGAAAGGCGACGATTTCTTTACGATCAGGTTTTGTTTTTTTTGAAAATTCCTTATATTGATCATCCGCAAACTTGTCAAGTGTCCAGTCCGGCGGGGCGCTGATAATCAGAGTACTGCCGTTCTCAAGATCGAGATTATACTCACGGCGATCAGAAACTGCGAACTTCCAAAACGAAAGTCCAATTGCTGCACAAAACAATATTCCGGTTGCAAAGATTGCTTTTCCGACGCTTTTTTTCGAGAATTTCGTTCTTGAGGTTTTTGGAAGCAAAATTCGATTGTCGCTCATGATTTAGTTTCAACTCCAATTAAAGATATGCGAAAAGCCATTTCGAGTATCATTTTCCTGTCGGAACAAGCCGGAGACTCTTTGCCGCTGCTTGCAAAACAGGATCAATCTTCGCATCATTTACTTTCGGCTTGGATCGCTTCAGTATCAACATCGGTCCAAGAATCGCTCTTAATGTTCCGAGTCTATTCGTTTTCAAGAGAGTGTCAATATTCTCATAGTCATTTGCCCGCTCTTGAGGTACGGCAACAATCAAGGTGGAGCCGTTCTTCAATTCCAGTTTGAACTCACGGAAGCGACGAGCACGAGGACTGAAAACGTGTACCCAACCGTAAATGCAACCACTGGAAATGCGATCAGAAAAGCCGA
>JAYVOT010000129.1:0-2518 GCA_043757795.1 Chthonomonadaceae bacterium
ATTCGCTTCAGTCAACTCTTCCCTGTCAACTAATGTTGGAAGATAAGCGTGTTTCGCCGTTTCGAAAAAGACTGAGAAGATGCCGAGCAACGTCGCTATCGCAAACATTACAGTAAGATTTAGAAGTCTCGAAAAATAAAGCGCAGGGACGGAAAAGAGCAGAGCTGCGGAGAGAATATCAGCAGTTATCATTATAGGCAGTCTGCGAACCCTGTCCGCCCACACTCCGGAGAGCAACCCGAAGAGCCAGTATCCAATCCCTCTTATCCCGGCAAGAACGCCCATCTGAAACGGCGTGGCATTGAATACGAATAGCGCCAGGATCACAAACCCGGTGTCTGAAAGGTAGGCGCCGAATCCGGAGATAGTCTGACCTGTCCAAAATTTTGCAAAGTCTCGATTCCGCCACAATCCTTTCAATCCTCGTCTCCAATCTCACTACACGCTCTTAACCTCTCAATATCGTTGAAAGGTCGTGTTTTGAGTGAGTGAGCGAGCGATTTTGAGGCATCGCTTTTGAATTTCGCGCGTGTCAATGTCCTGGCGCGCCCGCTTTACGCAAACGATAAAGCGCCATGACTAGGGTCCCATGACTAAAGTCACGGTCTATGTGGCGTTCCGCCGTGTGTGCTTCGCACACGATACTCAAGTCCGGACTATGCACAACAAGCGCCGCCCCTGCAAACTGTCATAGGAATGGCAGACCTACTTGCAGGCCAGTCCGACTCATGTCCGAATGACATACGGCGCGAAGCGCCGCATAGACAGGGAAATTATTCCTGAGATTCAAAAGCGCAAACATGCCGGGGATATTCAACTCTCGAAAAAAGTCATTTTGTCGTAAGGTCTGCGTAACATCAACCGTATAAGTTTTTTTAAGCGTATTCGCCGTATCTCTCCTTTGAGTAAACTTCAGGGATTTTTTGTTTGTTCCAAACTGACAAAGTGTTTCTGAGTTCTCCCTCTACAAGTCAATTTGAACGATCTTTTCGCCCTTCAGATGGAGAATGGCTCGACCTTTTCCGGCATCGAAATAAGAGGGGGCAGCCAATTTGAAGATTTTATTGTCGATCTTAATTGTCGGTTCTTTTTTGAACCCGACTATCAATAGGTCGTATTCCGATTTTGTCCAGGGTATCGATTTAAAGGAGAGGCTATTCTGCGTGGAAGAGCCAGGCAAAATGGAACCGGGAGCGTGGACGATAAGACGATCTTTCGCAAAAAAGACCTGCATGTCATAAAGCGGAACCCCTGTCAGCAGTCTTATGGCGTTCGCCTGAACTGTACCGGGATTAATTCCAGGGTCGTTTTGAGATTGGGGGCGCAGATTGAAGGAGTCTGGGAGAAGACCTTGTCTTAGCGGGTCTTTGCCTGTCGGGAAAGTCTGTTGGATTCCTGAAAGCGTGATTCCATCCGCAATTTGCTTCCAAATTGGGTTTGGGTCGTACTTGAAAAGGCGGTAGAGAGCATCCGAATAGACCAATCCGCACCACTGTACAGGAAGTCCCATCCAATTCGGGGCTGTCCACTGCGTCGCGCCGAAAACAGCGATGCTTGAGTAAACTCCCGCTCTATCAATTTTGGCAACCGGGATTTGCGGTGCAACACCAGTGTACTCCGCATCCGCTTTATCAATGTTCGGCGGAGTTAAGTAGAGGAAGGGGACGCCAGTCCACGCCCAATGCTGTGCCAAATCCAAGAAATGCTTATCGCCTGAGAGAGCAAATCCAAGCGTGTACGCTTTGACAAGATAAGCGGAAGCAAGTATGTCCGGGGTGTGCAAAGGCACTTCCCAAGTTTGCGCCCCGCGCGGGGCGTAATTCTCGTATTGATCTTGCAATCTGAGAATTTTCAAACCTTCGGAAATTAATTCTTCAGAACCTGAGAGCGATGCGTTTTCGAGCTGAGAGGCGATAAGCGGAGCGGAGAGTCCGTTCGCGTGATTTTCGAAATGGGTCGCGCCGAGGTCTTCTCCTTTCGGATTTCTCTTGAAAATAATCGTTCCATCACTCTCGAACCTTTTCAGTGCGCCCCTTGCCTCCGCCTCCGATCTATTTAGGTTCTCTTCAAAATGACCGTATAAAAGCGCGGGAATGGGATAGCGAACATGAGATACTCCCCCGAAGTTGAGGTCATCAATTGGAACGAGAGCAAGAGATTCTTTTGAGGCTTTGGAGAGTCGCAAAGCCAGATCAGGACGCTTCGTTTTCTGAGACAACCAATCCAACATCATTGCGGCATCCGGAGCGGCTCCAAATCCGAAAGAGCCGGGAAGGGCGTGTCGAAACTTGCCCGCTTTGTCGCTCAATCCTGAATCGAGCCAGCCTGCAGTTGCCAATGAATAGTATTTCTCCGAGTCAAGTCCCGTTTTCGGAAGAGCGGGAAGTCCGTTTTGAGCAATATACTGCTTAATTGCAGGGACGACTCCCTTTCCGATCCCGCCGTAAATCGTCGCTTTGAGCAGAAGAGGCACCCCCGCTTTCAAGCGTACCGGGGCGTAGGGAATTAGTTCCCCTTC
>JAYVOT010000130.1:0-2513 GCA_043757795.1 Chthonomonadaceae bacterium
AATATTGACAATCTTTTATTTGTTTCTTGGCGAAGAAGTGATGGCGACGTCTTCCGGCATATCCGACGGGATAGGCGATTTGTCATCTTGAAGATAGTACCTGAGATTTGCAACCACGATGTCTTTTCGTCCCATCAACGCGGCTTTCAAGAGCAGACCGTTGTTTCCGTGCAATAGGTGATGCCACCACTTTAACGGAACGAATTCCGGCACGATTACCGTGATGAGATGATTGTGGCGTTCGATTTGAACAGCGTCCAGATAGTGCATGATCGGCGAGATTAACGAGCGGAAGGGTGAATTCAAAACGACTAGCGGCACGTCGCTTGCCCAATCGTCCCACTTCTCGAGCAAAAGCGCGGTCTTTTCCGGGTCTGTTTCAATGTAAACCGCGCGGCAATCCGCGGAAAGGGAGTGCGCATACTCCAACGCAGGTATGATCCCTCTGTGCAGCCCGGGAACCAGAACCAATACCGTGTTTGAAAGAGTGCTTTTCATAGGCTGTTGATCGTCGAGTCGAAGCTGACGCGCAACGTCTTTGTAGTGTTGATTGATCGCAATGAAAATCCCCACGATAACCGCCATTAGGAGCAGAACGATCCAGGCTCCTTCGGTAAATTTTTCGATGACGATGTCCGCCAGCACCACGAAGGTAGTAATCGCGCCGACTGTGTTGATGACCGCTTTCACCTTCCAACCCTTGTCCTTGAGGGTGAACCAACGTCTCACCATACTACTCTGCGAGAAAGTGAAAGCGGTAAAAACTCCCACCGCGTAGAGAGGTATCAATTGATCCACGTTGCCTTTTTTTACGACTATCAAAAGGGCGGAGGTGATGCCCAACAGAATAATTCCATTGTCGAATCCGAGTTTGTCGCCGATGTTCGCCATCTGCTTCGGAAGGAATTTATCTCGAGCAAGAATGGAGGCTAATCTTGGGAAGTCGGCATAACTGGTATTGGCGGCGAGGATGAGAATGGCGGCGGTCGCAAGTTGCGTAGCGTAGTATCCAATAGCCCATTTGCCTGTTTTGCCGTAGATGGCGCTGGATAGTTGGTCGATTACAGAGTTCGAAGTGTGCCCTCCCGCCGCCCAATACACGAGGTGGAACTTCATGGAGAGCGCTGAGACGCCAAGAAAGATCGTTCCAAGTATGATTCCCATTATGAGAAGCGTCGTGGCGGCATTGAATGACTTCGGTTCTTTGAATGCGGGTATGCCGTCGCTCACGGCCTCCGTTCCTGTCATAGCGGAGCAACCGTTTGCGAATGCTTTGAAAAGCACCATGATGATCGCTAAGCCAACCGCTTTTTCGGAATGTCCGAACCAATCCTGATTGACATTTTCCATATGATACTTCCAACCGAACACCGGACCTAAAAAGCCGATAGCGATCATCAAGTAACACATCACAACGAATCCGTAGGTGGGGATGGCGAACAAAGCGCCTGATTCCTTCAATCCGCGAAGGTTAGCAAAACTCAATAGGGCAATGAAAAGCATGCACCAGATGATGAGGTTGTCGAAATGAAGCCAGGCTAGTTGCGCTGGAAGCGGAACGGCTGAGAGGTTTTGCACTCCCGCCGCGACGGAAACCGAAACAGTCAGTACATAGTCTATAAGCAGAGCCGCACCCGCTGCGAGGCTAGGGTAGCGGCCCAGGTTTTCACGCGTAACGATGTATGAACCGCCGCCTTTGGGATAGGCGAAAATGGTTTGCCAGTAGGAGAGAACCACAATGACGAGCAATCCGACAATCATGCCTGTGATGAGCATGGTGTATTTAGTGTACTCATCGCGCATGGCGTAGGCAGTAAGCCCAGCTGCTCCGAGGGCGAGAATGATCTGTTGGGTCGCGTAGGCAACGGAGGAGATGGCGTCTGAAGCAAAAACGGGAAGGGCTAGAAATCTGGGAAGAAGGCTATGTTCGGCATGTTCGCTGGAGATGGGGTCTCCCAGGATCATTCTTCTAAATTGTTTGAATCGCCCCGGCTTCGGGGGATGAACGGGCAGAAGCGGAGCCGATTCTTCCGCTTCCTTCTGTCGTTGCTTTTCGGTCATTTTCGCATTGCGCCTCTCAGAGATTACCGGATGGGAATCCATGGATTGTTCTGAGCGATTTATAAAACGCTCAATTCATTATACTCCCTTTCACTCTCACCGCTCGCAAACCCCTCAGTTTTTCTTTTGGCAATGTGAATCGACATCAGGAGAATTTCTTATTTCCGATCCGTGTCGGCGGGAATTGAACTTATTGGCGAATGACCGTTCCGCATGAACCTCGGAAGTTAGTTTCCCTGCATAGAGCGATACTGTCTTCAGCCAAATGAGTTCGACGCGACAGTCGAGCAATGGACAAACCGACTAAATGACGTTCCGACTTGTGTTTTTCACACACGATACTGTCTTTCCCCTGAAAGGAAAAATGTGGTCTCCGGCGATCACACGTTCTAGAGATGCCAGTAGTTTGAAGGCCGATTTCAGCATCAGAGTCGCTTTCGGCGCAGACGGGT
>JAYVOT010000131.1:0-2512 GCA_043757795.1 Chthonomonadaceae bacterium
TCCAACTCGAAGCCGCTTCGCCCCGACTGTCCTGCGGACGGTTCTCGCGTCAGAAGAACGCCCATTCATTTGACCTTACTTTCAGTATCCGGATCGCAAAGGATGCAGGAACCGCTTTCAGCGCCCTGCGCATCGGGAAAAGCCGCATAACAAGGCTCTTCAGAGCCTTGACCAAATTATCAATCAAGGAAACAACCTATGTTTTTACCGTTCTTCACACTTCTCGCATTCAGTGCGGCTCCCGCTTCACCGATGAAAACTTCCGGACTGCGATGCGAGTATCAAGCGAATCCGCTAGGCATGGACGAGATTGCCCCTCGCCTCAGTTGGATGTTGGAGGACAGTCGCCGGGGGGAAGTTCAGTCCGCATATCAAATTATCGCAGCCGACAACGAAGCCGATTTGAACGCGAATCGAGGAACTCTCTGGGATAGCGGGAAGGTTGCTTCCGATCAGTCTACGCAAGTCGTATACGAAGGGAAGCCGCTGGAGACCGGCAAAAAAGTCTGGTGGAAAGTAAAGGCGTGGGACAAAGAGGGACAGCCCGCCTCTTTCAGTTCTGCGTCGAATTGGGAAATGGGGCTACTTTCGCCGGGGGATTGGAAGGCGCAGTGGATCAGCGGATTTGGCGATTCGACCAAGCTCGCTCCCTCTCCGCTACTCCGAAAAACCTTTCGCATTGTTCGCAGCTTGAAACAAGCGAGACTATACGCCACCGCTCTGGGAGTCTACGCTTGCGCCATCAATGGAAAACGGATCGGAAACGATTACTTCACTCCGGGTTGGACGGACTACAAAAAGAGAGTTCAATATCAGACCTATGACGTCACCAAACAGTTGAAAGCGGGCGGAAATGCGATAGGGTTCGTTCTAGGGGACGGCTGGTACAGCGGAAACGTAGGGTTCGGCGGCAGACGTAATCACTACGGCTCCGCGACCTCCTTGAGAGCGCAACTTCAACTTACATACTCCGACAACACGACTGAGACAGTAGTGACTGATCCGACATGGAAAACAGGTACAGGGCCCATCGAGACCTCGGATTTGCTGATGGGCGAGACCTACGACGCTCGCAAAGAGCTTGGGAACTGGACAAGCGCGAAGTTCGACGACACAGCTTGGAAGAACGCTCTCGCGACGCCTCTCTCTTCTCTGCCTGCTAACTCTAAGTTAGTCGCGCAGTATTCTCCCACAGTTCGGAAAGCGGTTGAACTTAAATCGAAAAAGGTCTGGGAAAAAGACGGCAAGTACATTTTTGATTTAGGTCAGAACATGGTCGGATGGGCAAGGCTCAAAGTTAAAGGAGTTGCAGGGACAAAGATAACGCTCAGGTTCGCAGAGATCCTCGATCAAAAAGGTTCCGTCTACACGACGAATCTCCGCGAAGCGAGAGCGACCGACGTCTATATTCTAAAGGGCGGCAAAGAAGAGACTTTCGAGCCTTCCTTCACCTTCCACGGCTTTCGTTATGTGGAGTTGTCCGGATTTCCCGGCAAGCCGAAAGCCGGCGCAATCACCGGAATCGTCTTGCACTCAGCCTCGCCGCAATCCGGCTCCTTTGAGTGCTCAAGCCCGATGGTGAATCAGCTTCAGCACAATATTCAATGGGGTCAGCGCGGAAACTACTTCGAGGTTCCAACGGACTGTCCTCAGCGCGACGAACGTCTCGGATGGATGGGGGACGCTCAGATTTTCATTCGAACAGGATGTTTCAATGAGGACGTCTCCGCGTTCATGACTAAATGGGTGCAGGACGTAGTCGATGCGCAGTCTCCGGCAGGCGGCTTCTCGGATGTCTCTCCGCGAATCGTAGATCCTTCCGACGGGGCTCCCGCATGGGGCGATGCCGGAATTATCGTCCCTTACACGCTCTATCAGTGCTACGGCGATAAACGAATTATTGAAAAACACTACGGGGCGATGGCGAAATGGATCGAGTATATTCGATCTGCGAATCCGAATATGCTCTGGCGAAATCGGGGCAACAATAATTTCGGGGATTGGCTGAACATCGGTGCGGACACTCCGCGAGACGTCCTGGGCACGAGCTATTTCGCCTACGACACTCTTTTGATGTCTCGAATGGCTCATGCTCTGGGCAAGACAGGGGATGAGAATTCCTACGCTGAACTTTATGAGAGAATCAAATCGGCATACAACAAAGAGTACGTGGCGGAAGACGGGCGCATTCGAGGCAACACGCAGACTTGCTATGTGTTGGCGCTCAGATTCGGGTTGTTGCCGGAAGCGAAACGAGCTCTTGCCGCTCAATACTTGGTGGACGACATCAAAAAACGCGATTGGCACCTCTCTACCGGGTTTGTGGGAGTCGGCTATCTGACTCCGACCCTCACGCAGACCGGAAATCTCGACACCGCTTACAAGCTTTTGAATCAGGACACGTTTCCTTCTTGGGGATACTGCATCAAACAGGGCGCGACCACGATCTGGGAGAGATGGGACGGATACACGGCGGAGAAAGGGTTTCAAGACCCCGGCATGAACTCCTTCA
>JAYVOT010000132.1:0-2510 GCA_043757795.1 Chthonomonadaceae bacterium
GACCGGAGGCTGGGGCTATCTCTTCTTTCCCACTTACTCGCGAGTCGTTCGCACCTATCCCCGCCCTTTACAGGGCATGACGGCGCGATTCCACAAATCCTGGGCAGACTTTGGCGGATTGAAAACAGTCGCGCAACTTGATTATGAGGCGGCTACGATCCTGGCAGCAGGCGGAGTGGTCAATATCGGCGATCAATTGCACCCCCGTGGCACGCTCGACAAAGGCGCCTATCAGGTTATTGGCGAAACATACAAAAGAGTTGAAGCCGCTGAACCCTGGTGCAGGGAGGGCGAAGCGCTCGCTGAGATCGCAGTACTGCTTCTGCCAAAGGACAAAGAGGCTCTTGCAGGCGAAAAAGACAGCCGGGGAATGGTTCACATCGACTCAAGCATCGAAGGAACCGCGGCAGTTCTCTCTGCGTTAAAACAGCAATGGAACGGCGAGACCCCCGATCGAGACAACTTGAGCCGTTACAAGTTGGTCATAATTCCGGACAAAGGCTATCTTGACGGGAATATGAAAGCGAAATTGGACGCCTATCTTTCCAATGGAGGCGCCGTTCTCTTCTCGCACGAAGCGACGCTTGCGAATGGCGAATTCGCCCTGCTTAACTCCCCGGTGAAGTACGTTCAAAAATGCCCTTACACCCCCTCGTACATGAAATTGGGAGACGTTTTAGGCGCGGGTCAACCGGACAGCGAGTTTGTGAACTATCGGGACGGAAGCTATGTCGAACCGGTTGCAGGCGCAAAAATAATGGGCGAAGTCTGGAGTTCCTATTTCAATCGACAGCCCGGCAAGTTCTCTTCGCACGCGCAAACGCCCGCCGACAAACCGACCGGCTACCCTGTCGGAGTTTTGTCGGCGGACAATAAGATCGGCTATCTCTATGCCGCCGCTTTTCAGGGCTATCGGGAAGACGCTTTCTACCTGTATAAGGAAATGGTCGCGCGAATGTTGGAGACGCTGTTGCCAAATCCGCTTATCAAACCCGGCGCTAACGTCCCCCCGGGAATGGAGATCGCCGTTCATCGACAGCCGAAAGAGAATCGTACCGTCGTTCATCTCGTGAACTTTACTCCGACGCGCCGAACAGCGAACAATGAGTTCATTGAGGCGGCGGTTCCTCTGAACAACGTAGAATTCGCTCTCAAAACAGGCAAGGCTCCCACAAGAGTGGCTCTCGTTCCAAAAGATCATGCGATAGACTTCCGTCAGGAGGGCGAGTATTGTCATGTATTAATTCGAAGCGTCATAACCTCTCAACTCATTTCGTTCGAAGGAGAATAAGCATGGCAAGCAATCACAAGCTCACAGGCGTCATTGAAGGGCGCGCGATCCTGTCTCTTTCGATAGATTCCGGCAAACTCTCCGCTGCTTTCAACGATGGCTCAACAATGTCCGTCAAGCTCGGCGCAACGCCGCCGGACACGACGAAGATCGGAACAGTCAAAGCGGTTCGGCAAAGCGGCACGACTCTCAACATCGATTATGAAGACGGCTCAACCCTGGAGATAGATACGATTGAGGAGACGTCTTCCGTCATGCTTCGAGATGCGAATCACAAAATAGAATACGCGGATTGAGGTATTACTGGGTCACTGAAGGAAAGTATGACGCCCTCTAGGGACGTTTCAAGGCTTGATTTTATACTTTTGAGGAGGAAGAACATAAACACTCAAAAATTTCATCCGTTCGTTGTTTGCTTCGTTTTTAATATTCTGTTGACTACTGGTGCAAGTTGTCAACAGCAAGACTATCCCAATGCCTACAAGGATTTGATGGGCGCTTTCAAAGCGGAGGGAGTGAAACTTATGTCAGCCCCTCCTCCATCAAAATCGCTGCCTAAAGCCAAAAAACGAGAATTGTTCGCTCAGCATATTGATGACATGTCGAAGTGTGACCAAAAATATTCGGATCGAATCAAAGCTCTCAAACCGCCAAAATTGTTTCTTGAGGTGAATACCGCAACTGTGGCATGGTTGAAAGTTCAGGCTGTGGACACCCATCTTTGGGCTGAATCGATTCGTCATTCAAATCATAGGGTGCAAAATCAAGTAAATCGCGATGGGAACATTCATCAGATCAACGCATTACTTCATCTCAAAAAAGCTCTAAAGAAAATTGGTGCGACAAGTGAAAAAGTTGACAAGTTGATCAGCGAACTGCAACAAGAGATCAAGAAACATTGACTTATTCTTGTTTGGAAAGTAGGTTAAACCTTTTTCGATCGCTTACCAGGCGAAAAAATAGCAACTGAATTTGCAACTATCGACGAATATCCAGCGGAAGTTGATGAAGACAAACGAAAAGCGCTGGAGCAGCTAAGACGTATTATCAAGTCAGTACTTCTCAATTCCAGCGAGGGACTTCAGTCCGTCCATTTTATACTAAATGTAGGAGCAACACATGATAGGCACGCCAAAAATTCTGCAAACTGCGAAACAGTTGACTGCTGCAATTCGACTGACTATTCCCCGGAGCGAGATGCAACATGTGATGGGGCCGG
>JAYVOT010000133.1:0-2507 GCA_043757795.1 Chthonomonadaceae bacterium
GTCGGGAAAGATCAAGTGCGACGCGGCAGAGACATGCTCTGGTTGAGAATCGATACCTACTACCGAGGCAGCTTCGACAATCCCGGCACTTTCTTCGAGCCTGTTCCTTGCATGCACTGCGAAATGGCTCCCTGCGAGCCGGTTTGCCCGGTCGCCGCGACGGTTCACAGCCACGAAGGCATCAATATGCAGGTCTACAACAGATGCGTCGGTACGAAATATTGCGGAAACAACTGTCCGTACAAAGTACGTCACTTCAATTATTACAAGTACGCCGCAGGGCAACCTGAACCGGACAAGATGCCGAACAACTATGACGTGCCGGTAATCAAACTGTCCGCCAACCCCGACGTTACCATCCGAGGGCGAGGCGTCATGGAAAAATGCACCTATTGCGTACAGCGAGTCAATGCCACGAGGATTGAAGCGAAAAAAGAGGGACGAACCGTCAAAGACGGCGAGATTCAGACCGCCTGTCAGCAGTCTTGCCCGACTCAAGCAATTGTCTTCGGAAACCTCAACGATAAAGAGAGTGTGGTATCTCAACTGAAAGAACAGCCTCATGATTTTACATTGCTGGCAGACCTGAACTTGAGACCGAGAACCACCTATCTGGCGCGAGTACATAACCCGAATGCGGAAATACTGGCGGCCACGCCTGAAGTGAAGAAGGGGGCGTAACATGGCGGACTTGATAAACCATTCAAACTCTGTAGACGCCGGGAAGCCGATGGGACGAGAAGAGTTCATCGAAGGCGAAGCGACCTACGCTTCGCTCGACGAACAGATCAACTCCATCGTCTTTAAAAACAGCAAACATCCCAAAGCCTGGTACTTCTTCGCAGGGGGCGGATTCCTCATTGCAAACTTGCTTGCAGCGTCGCTGATCTGGTTGCTCTACAAAGGCGTCGGAACCTGGGGAATTCAATCTCCGGTCTTCTGGGGTTTCGACATCATCAACTTCGTCTGGTGGATCGGAATCGGACACGCAGGGACGCTCATCTCAGCGGTTCTTTTGCTCTTGAGGCAAAGATGGCGCAACTCGATCAACCGATTCGCAGAAGCGATGACTATTTTCGCTGTTATGTGCGCCGGAATCTATCCCGCATTGCATACCGGTCGTCCCTGGAACGATTATTGGCTCCTCCCCATAGGTCCTAACAACCTGGGTCTATTTCCGCAATTTCGAAGCCCGCTGGTTTGGGACGTTTTTGCTGTCTCGACCTATTTCACGATCTCACTGCTGTTCTGGTTGCTCGGATTGATACCGGATTTTGCCGGTATGAGAGATCGTGCAAAGCATCCGATTTTGAAAGTAGGATTGGGACTGGTATCTCTAGGTTGGAGAGGTTCCGCAAGGCACTGGCAACGTTACGAAGCCGCGTACCTCATTCTTGCAGGCATTTCAGCTCCGCTTGTGCTCTCAGTTCATAGTATTGTCAGCTTCGACTTTGCAGTCGGCATCGTCCCCGGTTGGCACACGACGATATTCCCGCCTTACTTTGTAGCAGGCGCTGTTTTCGCAGGATTTGCGATGGTGTTGACTTTCGCGATTCCTGTACGAAAATGGTACAAACTCGAAAACATCATCACGGACAAGCACCTTGATTGGTGCGCCAAGATCATGTTGACCACCGGACTTATTGTTTTCTATGGCTACATGACGGAAGTTTTCTTCGGTTGGTACGCAGGCGGACGCGAGTGGGAGATGATTAAAGATAGAGCCACTGGACCTTATGGTTGGTCTTATTGGATGTTGTTGCTCTGCAACGGCTTTATTCCGCAATTTCTCTGGATAGCGAAGTTGAGACGAAATCATCTTGCGCTCATGCTCATTTCAGCGGTTATCAGCGTCGGCATGTGGTTGGAAAGATTCGTCATCATCGTCTCAAGTTTGCGAAACGCGAATATTCCTCAAGCGAGATTTACTTTCTGGCCCTCGCCCTGGGACATCTCTCTCTTCGTCGGAACGATGGGCTTCTTCACCATGATGATGTTCCTGTTCATCCGGTTCCTTCCGATGATCAACGTTTTCGAAATGAAAGATCTGTTGCTCAAGCAGAATCACGAGTCGCATGGCGACGGACATGGGCACGGCAATGATAGCCATGAGAATCATGGCAGTGCGAACGCTGAACTCGCTTCGGCAACGGCGCATAGCGAATAGACTTACGATTTAGATCAGGACAAGAGATTAAATGGAACATATCGCAGCCAATACCCCGACAGTCTATGGCATGATAGCCGAGTTCAGCGAACCCGATCAGATCGTCGTCGCCGCAGAGCGCGCAAGGGCGGAAGGCTATAGGAGAATGGACGCTTACACTCCTTTCCCGGTTCACGGATTGGACGAGGCGCTTGATTTTCATGACTGGCGCGTCCCCTGGATGATTTTCCTGGCTGGCCTGACCGGATGCACTTTCGGATACAGTTTGCAGTTCTTTACTGCGACGCCAACCCTGGAAGGTTTTATCAAAAAATTCATTCCAATCACCTGGGACGTCGGC
>JAYVOT010000134.1:0-2503 GCA_043757795.1 Chthonomonadaceae bacterium
CGCAAAGCCTGGATTTTCTTGTTAGGCGAAACAATGAAGAATGTCGGCGTGGATTGAACGCCAAGTCCGCCGCCTACAACTTTATCTTTTGCGATTTTGTCTAGAACTTCGGAGCTAGCGCGATCTTTTTCAAATTTCGCCATGTCCAAATTGAGAGATTTCGCATAGTAAGCGTAGTTGGAGTCCTGAAAATCGTCTCGCTCCAGATCTTCTTGATGGCTGTAAAGGAGGTCATGCATCTCCCAAAACTTCCCTTGCTTTCCGGCGGCTTCAGCAACGATAGATGCGCTTTGCGCATTGCGATGCACTTCACTGATAGGATAGTTTCGAAAAGCGAAACGGAAGTGTCGAGGCTCGTTTTTTAGGATGCCGGGTATGGCGTCGTTCGCTTTTTTGCAAGGTCTGCACTGATAATCGCCGAATTTGATGAGAGTGTACCCATCAGCAGGACCCTTGAAATATTCGTTTTTTTCATCAAGCAACAACTCTCGTTTGTCCAGCGGCATAACCGTCGGACGATCATTGTGAAGATTCTTGATATCGTCCAGCCTCTTCAGGAAAACCGGAATGTAGACAAGCGAGAGCATCACTGAGATGCCTGCAATGGCGTATCCCAGCAGCTTTTGCTCGCCGACGAGTTTTTTGCCATCCAACCAGAGATCGCGGGAGGAGAGGAGACAGATGAGCGATATCGTTACGCACGAACTGAGGCACCAGGGACAAAACGAAAAGAGAACGATGAGAGAGATGTATTGCAACCAGATGGAAATCGCCGTACCCAGGAGCGAAATTCCCCAGACCCCGTAATCCAGAGTCTTGAGTTGGTTCGCAACGTTCGCCGCACCGATCATCGCGGAGACGGGTGCAGTCGTCACGATTTCTTCACTCGTTTCAGTCTTGCTCACTGCGTCGGAATGGTTCTTCACCTCTGACATTTTTCTGAATCGCATTACGCAGAGACCTGCAACAACTCCGTACATGCCGAGACCCAGGATGGAAGTAGGGATTGGTCCGATGTGCCCATAAACAGTTTTGATCGTCGCTGCGCAATCGCCCCCGAATTTGCTGCAGCCGATGTCGGTGGTCGGGGAAAAGTGTTCGACAGTTAGAACGATAGAGATCACGCAACCGAAGAGGGCAAGAAGCAATGTGATGAAGTTTGAGATGGATTTAAGATTCATGATGATCCTATTATGACATATCTTCAAATAGATTTTTTAAGACCGATCCGCCTCAATATACGTGTCATCGCGTACGGATTGGTTCCCGTCGCATCATAGGCGACAATCAGGCTCATCGAACGCCCCATTCCCACATTCCGTAGTGTGTTTTGTCATCGACGGGGTGATCCGAGAGTCGAAGCGACATATCGACTTTCCCCATATGAAAAGATTCATGCGAGATTAAATAGCCCATGAATGCGATCGCATTCGGTTTGAATCCCTTGATTCTTCCCCCTTCGGATAGGCTCTTGCGAAAGAGCGCAGCCATCGCCGCACCCGATTCCGTTAGCGCATTCGCAAGAGCTTCCTTGCCGATCCTATCGCTTTTTTCGATCTTCGTCAGCCCTTCCGACAAATTCGACGCCGCGGACTTTAGCCACATCAATCGGACATTATGAATGTGGCTGAAGTGATCTGCGACGGTTTTGCCACGCTTCGAGGCGGAATCCTGCATGGCGGAATCTTCAATTCCGGACAAGAGAAAAAGCGCGATCCTGCAGTGAATCTCCCACGTCTCCGTTATCTGTTCTTCCATTGTTCTCTCCGCTTGAAAAACTGATTGCAACTACTTTCGGTTTGATTTGTAGTGGTTGATGAGTCCGTTGGTAGAGGAGTCGTGCGATGAAATCGCCGCATCACCGTGAAGCTCCGGCAGGATCGCCTTCGCGAGTTGTTTGCCGAGTTCGACTCCCCACTGATCGAAAGAGTTGATGTTCCAGACAATTCCCTGAGTGAATATTTTATGCTCATACATCGCAATCAATGATCCCAGGGTTTTCGGAGTGAGCCTCTGAAAGAGAATAGAGTTCGTCGGGCGGTTCCCGGTGAATATTTTATGATTCACTAGATTTTCCAGAGCCTCGCCCGACATCCCTGCGGCGGTCAGTTCCGCACGAACTTCGGCCTCCGTCTTTCCTTTCATCAAAGCCTCAGTCTGCGCGAAGAAGTTTGAAAGAAGAATCTGGTGGTGCTCTCCAAGCGGGTTGTGCGACTCTATTGGCGCAATGAAATCCGCAGGAACCAACTTCGTTCCCTGATGTATCAGTTGATAGAAGGCGTGTTGCCCGTTCGTTCCCGGCTCTCCCCAGAGAATTGGTCCGGTTGAATAGTCTACGTATTCGCCATTTCGATCAACGCTCTTGCCGTCGCTCTCCATGTCTCCCTGTTGAAAGTAAGCGGGAAAACGATGCAGGTATTGATCGTACGGCAAAATCGCATGGGTTTGAGCGCCGAAAAAGTTGTTGTACCAGATGCCAAGCAGTCCCAGAGTCGCCGGAAGG
>JAYVOT010000135.1:0-2503 GCA_043757795.1 Chthonomonadaceae bacterium
AGCGGCGGCAGCGCTTACATTTCACGTTATAATCCCTAAAAATGGGGCAAACCCGGCAAAAAAACTGTCAGACGGAATTGCTTTTACAGAGTTTCATTCCAGCACTCTTATCAATCCGACTTTCGCTGCAACCGACTTCACTTTCAAAGAGCCGAAAAACGTGAAACAGATATTTCCTCAAAGTCGTCCAAAAGATTAAGAGGAAATCAGTCTCGGTCTTTTCTTCGTTGCGATTCAAGAGGGGATACAACTATTTTGCCCCGGACACGAAAGTAAAGCGCAACTTGCTTCACAGCAAAAGCTTTGAATTTGAACAGAAGTAGGGGTTGCGTTCAAGACGACGAAATGAACGTGAAACCTGTTTTGGAGGTATGATAATGTCACATACGACAGATGATCAGAAAAAAGCGATTGACGCAAGAATCGCAAAAGACAAACTGAACGATTACGGCGATCCAAAAGGAACGCAATACATGGGGGGAACTCCCCTATTCAATGAAATGACCGGCAAAACGATTGATCGTTATGACTATATCGTGAGTCGCCACCCGGATTGGGTGAAGAATTAGTACGTGGTCGTCACTGATTGTTGAGAATTCAAACCTGACCCTACTTCGCTTTGTGAGTTTCAAAAAACGAGACTTTAGCGATTGTGCGTATCGAAAAATGGGAGTCTTTCCATGTCAAATAAAAAAATTTCCGGAGCGTTTCGCTGGTTGGCGGTTGGCCTTCTGGCTCTTTCGGCAGTTCCGATGGGAGTTGCCTGGCGTTATTCGATGTCTCAGAAAGAGACGCTTCCGAGCCTGAGCGATCTACAAGATTCGAACTGGACGGATGTGTCGCAACTGGAAGTTCAGTTGAAACCTGGCTCGGATGATGCGACCCTTGCGGAGCTTTCGCGGAAAATCGGAGCTGTGATCACCTGGAACAGCGACGTTTCGCGAACAGAAACGGAAATTGCCTACGTGGCGCTTCCTGCAGGAGCCGACTCCGGCAGGACGCTTGATTTGCTTCGCGCCGATCCCAATGTAATCCTTGCAGACAGAATGCATTTCCTGCGAGAGCCGGAGGACGAGGCGAATCAGATTTCGCGCGCCGCTCGAGACCTTATTACAGGCAAAGACGAGACTGAAAGCGGACGCTGGAAACCGAATGATCCTCGTTACAATGAACAGTGGAATTTCCAGATGGTGAAAGCCGAAGAGGCCTGGGAGGTCTCGAAAGGCAAGGGCGCGATTGTCGCCGTCATCGATACGGGAGTGGCTTTCGCAAACAACCGAAAAGGAAAGCAAGCGCGCGATTTCTCCGGGACGAACTTCGTTCCGGGTTACGACTTCGTGAATCATGACGCGATGCCGAACGACGATCAAGGACATGGAACGCATGTTGCGGGCACGATCGCCGAGACTACGAATAACGCTGAAGGGGTTGCCGGCCTCGCTTTCGAGGCGAAGATCATGCCCCTGAAAGTTCTCAGCTCCACAGGAAGCGGACGAACTACGGATATAGCGGAAGCGATTCGATGGGCGGCGGATCACGGCGCGAACGTCATTAACATGAGCCTCGGAGGTCCGTTGCCGGACAACCTGATGGCCTCCGCTTGCGAATATGCAAAGAATAAGGGCGTCACGATCATTTGCGCCGCAGGAAATTCCGGGAGAGAGGGAGTAGGGTATCCCGCAGCTTATAAAGACTGCGTGGCGATCTCCTCAGTTGGTCCCTCCGGCAATTTGAGCTTCTTCTCCTCGTGGGGGAAACAGGTTGCTCTAGCAGCGCCTGGCGGCGACAAGCAGGCGGGCGGCGACGCGGGCGGGATTTTGCAAAACACGGTTTTGAAGGGCGACAACGGGAATGTTGAAGACGACTACTACGCTTTTCAGGGAACGTCTATGGCGTCGCCGCACGCGGCAGCCGTCGCGGCGTTGATTGTTTCGCAGGGAATTCAGAAACCGGACGATGTGAAAGCGATCCTTCAGAAGTCGGCTGTCAAGAAGGGCGATGCAAAACAGTACGGAGCAGGGGTGTTGAACGCCGCCGCCGCCGTTAAGCTCGCGGCAGCGACACAGGGAGACCGATGGGCGCGTTTCTTGTTGGTCGCCGGTCTCTTTTTCGGCGCATGGCGAGTCGGGAAATCACAGAGAGCTAAAAATCCCCTCGCAACCGCTCCTTATTGGGGAACTGCTGCTTTCTCCTTCGGACTGTTGTTTCCCGATTGGCTGACGGGACTTATCGGACAGACCTCGCTGTTCAACCTGATCGGGCACAGCATCCTTATTCCGGGGGCGCTCATGATGCTAGGCGGAAACGGGAAACGAGACCGCCGCTTGATCGGTTTGATGGCGATGGGGCTTTCACTTCACGTCGGTTGGGAGTTCGTCCGAAATACTGCGCCATTCGGGTCTGAGATCGGTTTCTGGCAACTTTTGCCCTGGGTTGGCGCAAATCTGCTCATTGGCGGCGGAATGGCGCTGAACGCTCTCGGTTCAAAAGAATAATCCGATTA
>JAYVOT010000136.1:0-2502 GCA_043757795.1 Chthonomonadaceae bacterium
TATTGGCAGGTATTTTACCTGTTTCGATCAAAATAGCGGAGGCTTCCGCAGGAATGATTTCGTCCTGTTTCGCGACGATCATCAACAATGGTCGAGGGAGAATTTTCCCAATAAAATAGATAGGGTCCGCCACAAAAGCGAACTCTTCCACTCGTTTCAAGACTTCCGGAGTCATTGAGATCGGCCATTTTTCTTTCAGCTTAGGGTAAAGATCGACATGTTTTGCCAAATTTACAAACCCCCCGCCGGGAACTGCAAGGAGGAAACAAGCGACTCTCGGCTCCACGCCGCCTAGTACCGAACCAAGCATCGCACCCATGCTGAAACCGATAAATCCTATCTTGTCCTTGCGAATATCCGATCGCGACTGCAGATAGTCCACAGCCCGCCGAAGGTCTATCACATTTTGCACCCACGCATCGCGCATGGCATAAGAATCGGGGCGAAGATCGCCGTTGTGTCCCGGCTTGGTGCGATCTCCCCGATATTGAGCGTCGATCGAGAGAGCTGCAATACCTCTTTTGTTCATCTCCTGGCAAATCGCCGAAACATAATCCGAATCTTTGTTGCCCCCTGAACCGTGCATCACGAGCACAGCGGGACATGAGCTGGAAATGACCTTCGGTAGGGAAAGAATCGCTGTTACTCGTTGGTCATGCACGCTCTCATAAGACAAATTCCAACGAATTCCGTTGGACTTCTCATCACGCTTAACGATCTTCGCTTCGAGGGGAAGATCCCTATCATAGGCGTAAAAAGAGAGTCGAATCGCCTCTATCTCATCAGAAGCGGTAGAGACTTGACGAATGTCGGCAGTTGTTTGCGCTCCGGAGAGCGCAGAGTTGAAAAGGATCGCTAATACGAATAGACAAGTTGCCAAAAAATAAATTGACGCTTTCGATTTCAAATCAAGCTCCGCTCTTTCCAATAGGACAAAATAAATGTCTCGAACCACGATTATTATTCTGTTTCAGTCTACTCGAAACTCAATTGGAAAAGCAAGCGAAAAATCGAAGAAGGATTTCAAAGCTGTTTGCCGAACTTGCCTTCATAATGATTAGTAGCTTACAGGGAGGAACAATTCGTGACGACAGAGGCGAAATTTCTGGCTTTTGATTTGGGAGCGGAGAGCGGGCGTGGCGTAATCGGCTTTTTCGATGGAGAAAGACTCCGATTGGAGGAGGTTAATCGTTTTGCGAATAACCCGGTTCGTCTTCTGACTACCCTGCATTGGAACTCGTTGGGACTATTTTCAGAGTTGAAACAGGGTCTGGCGAAAGCAGGCTCAATGCACGGAAAAACGATCTCAGGCATCGGGATTTGCACATGGGGAGTGGATTTCGGGCTTCTGTCAAAGGACGGTGCGCTTTTGGGAAACCCGCGCCACTATCGAGATCATGGAAATGACGGAGGGCTGGAAGTTGCCTTCAAAACCGTTTTCCGCGAAGAAATTTTTGATCGAACCGGCATTCAGTTCATGCAGATCAACACTCTCTATCAGTTATTGGCGCTTAAACGCACTCAACCTTACTTGCTCGAGCAGGCGCATACTCTTTTGATGATGCCGGATTTGCTGAACTACTGGTTCACCGGAGTTAAAAAAACGGAGTTCAGCATCGCGAGCACGAGCCAGATGATCGACCCCCGAACCCGCGGTTGGGCAAAAGACTTGCTTGAAAGATTCGAACTTCCGACGGATATATTGACCGACATCGTTCCCACAGGCGCTAAGATCGGCAACCTGCTTCCCAGCATTGCAGCGGAGTTGAACTGCGGCCTGATTCCAGTCATTGCGCCGGGAGAGCACGACACTGCCTCCGCAATCGTTGCAGTCCCCTCTCTCACTGAGGATTACGCCTATCTCAGCAGCGGAACCTGGTCTCTCATGGGGATTGAAACAAACGCGCCGCTCATCACTCCTGAGACGCTTGAAGCGAACTTCACGAACGAAGGCGGAGCTTGCGGCACGATTCGACTTCTAAAAAACGTCATGGGACTCTGGCTTGTGCAGGAGTGCAGAAGAGGTTGGATGCGTGAGGGAAAAGAATATGACTATCCGACTCTGACGCGTTTGGCAGAGGAGGGACACCCTTTCGGGAGCCTGATCGAACCCGATCACGGTTCATTTCTGGCTCCCGCCGACATGCCGCGGGCGATCCGCAATTTCTGTATGGAAACAGGTCAAACAATTCCTGCGGGAGTCGGGGCGACGATTCGATGTTGCCTCGAAAGCCTTGCGCTAAAATATCGTTGGGTTCTGGAAAAACTGGAGACCTTTAAAGGCGCTCCGATCTCCGTCATTCATATCGTAGGCGGCGGAACTCAAAACAGATTGCTGTGCCAACTCACGGCAGACGCCACGAATCGCACAGTGATAGCCGGACCCGTAGAAGCGACTGCAATTGGAAACATTTTGATGCAGGCATTAGGAACTGGGCACATCAATTCGCTTTCGGAAGCCAGGGAGGCGGTTCGCCGATCCTTCCCGCTTGAGACCTACTT
>JAYVOT010000137.1:0-2501 GCA_043757795.1 Chthonomonadaceae bacterium
TACCAGCAGGCGGCGATTCTCTCGGTGTTTGAAACTTTCTGCAAAGCGCGTAATTCGGTAGTCGGGTCAACCCAGGTATAGGAGTTTGCATCAGTGACAGCGATCTGAGCATAGGCGGGAAGAGAAACGCCGTCTGCTTGAATCAAGTAGCCGTCCGAGCCATAGACTCCTTTCCAACTCCCCTGCGTGGAGGAGTCTGACTTCACGAAGTTCGCCACGTTTGCGCCAGCCTGAGGGGTAAGGGCGACCTCGTTGGAATTTCCGCTTTCGCCGTTCGCGTTTACAGCAGTGGCGACGTAATAGTAGGTCGTTCCATTTGTCAATCCAGTGTCAATCATCGTTGTTGAGATCGTTCCGGTCTTGACAGCGTCGTAGAAACCTCCGGTTTTTAAGCTGCGTTTCAAATTATACGAACTCGCTCCTGCCGACGGTTGCCAACTTAACGTCCCGATGCGATCCCCCGCAGTTCCTGTCAACCCTGTCGGGGCGGCGGGAGGGGGGAGGGAGCTTGCGCCGCCAAGGAAAATCCCGCTCAGAACGGCGTTTGTAGAGTCGACGTTCGTCAAACGAAACTTTATATGCCCCTTCACGTTCCAGACTAAGTATTTGCCGCTGTCGAAAACTAACAGAGATCGCGAGTCCAAAACCGCTCCGGTCGTTCCGTCGAGCGCCTCAAAAAGGACGTTCCGATTATTCGCGTCCCAATCCAACCCGTAAAGGGCGAGTTGATGCGTCAAACCGTCTGAGAAATTGACATCGATATTGAAATTGGAATCGGAATACCAACAGGCTGCGATTCGTTCGGAATTCGCGGATTTTACCAACGCCCGAAGTTCCGCCGTAGGATCAAGCCATGTGTAAGAGTTTGCGTCTGAGACGGACACCTGTGCGTAGGAAGGCAGGGAGGTCGCATCCGCCTGAATCATATAACCGTCCGCTCCATAAACTCCCTTCCAACTTCCTTTCGTGGTCGTGTCCAGTTTGAGGAAAGTGGCGAGATTGGCGCTTGCGGAGGGAGTGACGGAGGCTTCGTTCGAAGGTCCGCTTTCGCCCTGCCCATTCACAAACGTCACGACATAGAAGTAAGTTGTCCCGTTAGTCAAGCCTGAATCGGTATAGTTCGTCGAGGTCAAGCCGGAAGCGACCGGCGCGTAAGGTCCTCCGGAAACAAGGCTTCTTTTGAGGTTATAAGAGGTCGCGCCTGAGATGGCTTGCCAATTGAGCGTCGCCTGTTCGTCGCCGGGAGTCGCGGTGAGGTTGAGGGAGCCTTCCGCCGAGAGCAGCCCGTAGACAACCAACTGATTGGAGAGCGTCGCAAGGTACGCTTTGCCGTTTGCTACGGTTGGGGGAACCCACTTCGCCCACTTGCCTACGTCGTCCCTGTTGGCGTTTATCTGACTGTTCCAGAGTTCGTTCGAGAGGTTGGAAGCGTCGAAGGCGCGAAGAATTCCCGGAACCTGAGCGTGAACCGCATCCCCAAGAGGCAAATTCGACCATAGAATTCCTGTGTTGGGAAGATGTCCGTTCGAAGTGATGGACATTCCCGGACCGTTTGCGTATCCGGGAGCCACTTTCATCGCGCTCTGATCGACGGGGGTCGTTTCAAAAAAAGTTCCGTTGAAAGTCCAGGCCTTCAAGTAGTCGTTCTCTCCCCACGCATAGATCACTCGCCCCCTCGAAGGGCTTTCGTAGTAGAGCATCGAACTGTGGATATGCCCGGCGCAAGCCTGGAACCACTGAACGACCTGATTGTCGCTTCCCGCCTGGAATTTGCCCATATTATTGGTGTCGAGCAGGTAGATTTTGCCGTTCTTGCCGCCGGAAACAAGAAGATTGGTGTTTGGGATTCCAATTGATCCGGAGGAGCCGAGGTCGAAATCGATGGAGTTGAGGTAGTTGAAATCAAAAGGCGTAAACCAGTCAAGAATGGAGAGAGCCGGAGAGAGTTTGAGGATGCTTTCCCCGAAGTTGAAAGCTCCGTCGTAGTCGCCGTTGCCGCCTACGTAATAGAGATTGTTGTTTCCATCTGCAGTCAATCCTTCGCCGGACATCCAGATTCCGCCTGCATCTCCGTTGGGAGTGTTGCAATGCGCAGAGGTCAGGGCGAGAGTCGTTGCGTTGTACGCCAGGATCCACCCGTGATAGGGAGAATAGTCCTCGTGAGAAGCGAATGCGACGTAGACCGTATTTCCGACGAGCGTGAGAGCGGGGCGTTGCAGATGCTTCTCAGGAACGAAGGTGACGGTAGTTCCGCCGTCCGCCGTTCCGGGAGCGGTCGCCGAGATCGTGACAGGACTGTTTGGTTTTTCCGCGCCTGTCGTAATGTCTACGGCGTGCAGACTGTAGTTTTGGTTTCCGTTGAAATAGGTTTTCGCCGCGACATAAAGCGTTTTCGAGACCAAATCGATCACAGGAGTCCCAATGATTCCGATCTCCACCGGAAGAACTTCAGTCGGAATGACTGCGCTAGGAACGGATGGTCCGAAATTTATCTGCCAGAG
>JAYVOT010000138.1:0-2498 GCA_043757795.1 Chthonomonadaceae bacterium
TCGAAGATCAGATACTGAAGAGTTCGTGCTTAGATGGCTTCTAAGAACGTAATCTCTTTTTGACGTCGTTTCGATCTCGTCTAATTTTGTCTATGGGTATCGACTGTTTTCAATCATGACGTACCCGATGTTCACGAGTTAGAAGCGTCCCGGCAGTCGCAACCTCCATCAAGGAAACGGAGATAGCCTGTAGAAGCGTGGTTTTTAGCGCCTCTGTTTTAGCCGAGAATCACATTCCATTTGTGATTGGGTATCGCCGGTTTTACCTGTCTAAAACAGAAGGTCGATGTCTTCAAAGCGCTTGACAATCTTGGATATAGGAAAGATGCAGGATTGATCCGGATTGCATGACTCAAGATCAACTCCCCCGCGACACCTGCTATTTCCCTGTCAATTCCCAGCGCTCACCTAAGAATCCCGCTTCCAATATCTTGCCGGGCCAACGCGAGTCGGCAGGAAAGTCCGTGTCAACGAACGCGAAATCCGGGAGTTTCGCGTTCTGCCGGGCGTTGTTCTCGTAGGCGTTTTCGCGGAAAGTGAACCCGCTGTTCAACACAATGTACTTTTTTGGATTGAGCGGATTCGGGTAAATTAGAACGGGGACGACATGCGCGGAATCTGCGCTCATTGAACCTAGAACCAGCTTTGAGGAGTCCCATTTCAGAGGCAACTTAGACAGGATTTTCTTCAAAACGGAGTTGCTGCCAGGATCCCCCCATAGTATCAGGTTGCTGTTTGCGATGTCCGCTTTTGTCACTGCAATGTCGTCTTTCACTTGCGCTTCGCCCCGATAGGTTCTGCGCCAATGTACGATTGCGTGATTCATCTCTTTTTTCACCCATGCGTCCGTCTTCGCGTTCATAGGAGTTCCGGTCGGGCGAACCATTACAAAACTATCCATGAATGCGTCGTCTATCGGACCCTGCAACCCGTGAATTTTTGCCAATTTTCCGTCGCCGCCGGTTTTTGCAATCTTCCAATTTCCGCCCTGCTTTCGAAAGCTTGCGCTGAAAGCGCCCGCTTGCCCGACCGCCGGGACACCGGCAATCGTCTGCCCGTCCACCTCGACGGTCAGTTTGTCGCTCTGCCTCCAAGGCCCGTCAATGGGAGTTGAGATAGAAAAAGCGGAGGAGTTTTCCGTGTTCACCTTGAAGGCATGATCTTTCCAGGAGGCGTTGATTCTTGCGCGATCCCAGTGTTTCTCCATGCCGTCGAGTTTCACCCACTTCATCGTATCGTATCTCAGAGTCCAGGTCGTGAATCGTACTTCGGAGGGAAAGTTATTTCGTCCTGTCGCGACGAGCGCGTCCACTTGACGGGCGACCTCTTTCTTCGCCCCCGCCTCATAGAAGTGTTGCGCCTTCGGCCCGATGATGTGATTGAGAGTCAAGCCTTCTTTCGAGAGCGCTTTTTCCATCATTACAGCAGCTTGTCTTTGCCCATCCACTTCGCCGGAGTAGGCGACTATAGGACAATTGAAAAGATTTACTGCGTAGTCCACCCCGTCATAAATGCGCCAGAGTTTCTGTTCGTACCAAGTCGGAGGATGTGCCGTATCCCGAAAGGCGCCGGTGAAATCCGGCGTTTCGGAGAAGCCTGCGCCCGGAGCCGCCGCCGCCCACTGTCCAGCAAAATGCGTCGCAAACTGCCAACAAGCTGCTCCTCCCATCGAAAAGCCTCGAACGGCGATTCGATTGTCGTCTATCGAATACTGCTTTTGAACCGAATCGAGCGCTTCGAAAGTATCGATTTCACCTGCGAACTTGTTTGCGTTGCAGTATCGCCCGTAGGGGTGCAGGACAATAGCGTTTTCAGGCGCGAATTCACCCCGCGACCGCTGATGTTCGTTGAGAAAATTCGTTTCGGTCAGGTTCTCCCCTCGTCCGTGATACCAGATATCCAGTCTATAAGCCTGTCCGTTTCCAGCTTTGTAGTTATCCGGAATAACAAGTCCGTAGGGTTGCACGGAGCCGTCGATTTTCGACTTGTAGCCCCGCACGACTAGTCCGGTTTGCGCCGTCCAGGGATGCTCGCCGTTTTCAAGTTGGGTCGCTCGCTCGCCTCCTTGCTTAAGCAACGCCTTCGCCGTTTCGATTTCGCGCTGATTGTAGAACTCATTGTACAAAGCGCCATAGCGGGCGGCGTTATAAAAAATCTGCACGTCCGGCAGAAGGGCCAGCAGTTCCGGCGACTTCTTCAAGCTGGTTTTTAGGCTGTCGATTCTTTTGCCGAGGGCTTCCGCGCCCTGCAACAGCTCTGTTTTGTCGGCGTCGCGAATGACGATTCCAACAGGGGGAATTCTTCGCGCGCCGTCTGGTTGCACCTCTGCGGGGTCGTCCGCACGAACTCCGAGGCTTACGCCTGCGAGAAGAGAGAGACTGAGAAGAGCAGAATGAAACTGCTTGAGATTGGAACGAAAACGCATTACGGCTCCTTTGCAAACTAATAATTTTTTTGAATTATAACTTGTACTACTCACTGAAATCAGAAACTCAATA
>JAYVOT010000139.1:0-2496 GCA_043757795.1 Chthonomonadaceae bacterium
CTCGCGATCAGGCGGACAGCCCGCGACTCTGCAAGGGCTTTGGAATGACAGCCTTTCGCCGCCCTGGGGATCCAAATTCACTGTCAACATCAATACTGAAATGAACTATTGGCCCGCCGCCCCAGTCAACCTCATCGAGTGTTTCGAACCGCTTTTCGACATGATATCGGAACTAGCCGTCTCAGGAGAACGAACTGCTAGAACGATGTACGGGGCGAGAGGATGGGTGGCGCACCACAACACGGACGCATGGAGAGGAACCGCGCCTGTCGACGGGTCTTTCTGGGGAATGTGGCCAATGGGAGGAGCCTGGCTGTGCAAAAGCATTCAAGATCGCTTCGATTTTACGCTGGATGAAGAAGCGCTTTCAAAGCGTTACGGCTGTCTGAAGGGAGCCGCCCTTTTCTTCCTGGATACGCTGATTGAGGATCCGAACTCAGGATATCTTGTCACTTGCCCCTCGGTCTCGCCGGAAAACGGACACCATAAAGACGCAAGTCTCTGCGCCGGACCAACGATGGATACTCAGATACTTCGCGATCTGTTTGCCTCCGTTCTGAAACTTTCCGAAAGAATTGGCGAAGATCCGGAGTTCAGAGAGAAACTTATTGAGACTCTCTCCCGGCTAGCGCCGATGAAAATCGGAAAATCAGGACAACTGCAAGAGTGGCAAGAGGACTGGGACGCAGAGGCTCCGGAACAAGATCATCGCCATGTCTCGCACCTGTACGGACTATTCCCAAGCGCGCAAATCACTAAAAAAGGGACGCCGGAACTTTTTGAAGCCGCTCGAAAATCGCTTGAACTTCGAGGAGATATGGCGACGGGATGGAGTCTGGGATGGAAAATCAATCTCTGGGCGAGACTGCAGGACGGGGACAGAGCTTTCAAACTCCTCACGCATCTCCTTTCGCCGGAAAGAACAGCGCCCAACCTTTTCGACATGCACCCGCCTTTTCAGATAGACGGGAATTTCGGAGCTGTCTCAGGCGTTTGCGAGATGTTGCTGCAATCGCATGAGGGCGAGATTCACCTTCTTCCTGCGCTCCCGAGTCTGTGGAAGAACGGCGCAGCGAAGGGTCTAGTCGCTCGCGGGAGAATCATTGTCGGAATGCACTGGCAAAACGGCAAATTAACGACCGCAAAATTCAGCGGAAAGGCCGGGAAAGTACGCGTTCGACTTGGCGAACAAACCGTCGACATAGAGTTGCTAGCAGGCGAAACGCTCACGCTGGATGGGAATCTCGGATGAATACCCAAAGTCGCTCTTAGCTTTGACAAGGGAAATTTAGCTCTCGAAAAGTTTGCTCTCAATATGATAAGCTATGAAATAGCGCTTCAAGTCAGTTGAAATAGGTCCCTAGTGAAGCGAGTTTTCAAACTTATGATTTTAGCGTGCGTGCTCGTTATACGACGAGGCGTACCGCGACGCTGTCGACCGTTACGACGGGCAGATCGGATTTCCCCTAGGATACGCGCATAAATTAATGCACTGAGTTCTGCTCATTTTTGAGATCAAACTCATCTAAATTCCAGTGCAATAATTGTTGGGCGACTCCCTAGCGCCTTCGGCGGCAAGTTCTTCGGGCAAAAATCTAATTGTCCGAAGATGTTTTCCTTGACCATTCATCATTACGCAACATGGGTGAATAGTTGGACGAACTCGAAGTTCGCCGCTGGAGTTAGGGAGTCCTCCTGCGCGGACTCGACAATCATCACGACTGCCTCTCCTCCTGCAAAGGCTGGTTTTTGAATTTCATAGGCAGACTTTCCTCCGTCGCTCTCTGCGAAACATGAGTGAATCAGTCGAATTCAGTGTAAAATTCGGGTGCGCTCCCTCTACGCACGAGTCTGCGAAAAGACCAAAACGAGTGAAAATCGGTTATAATGTTGTAACTTGTCAGTCGGCAACCCCCTCCCCCTACCCGGCTCTAACCCGTTTTCAGGAGTGCATATGAGTTCCATTTCCATTAAATCTCTGCTTCCGACAATCATTTTCGCAGTGTCGGCGTTGACGACGACGTGCCATTCGACTCGCATTTTCGCTCAGCCTCCCGTAGTTTTGGAGCCTGCTAAACAACAACCTCCGCCGATAGTGCAGGAGGCTATAAAGAAACAGACTTCCCCGGATAGCGGTAAGACGACTTCTACGGCAAGCCCTCTTCAGATCAAGTCGAATTCTCAAACGCAGGACACTCAAAAAAGTCCGTCCAAAGAGTTTCAAGACTATCGAAAAGGAAGTGCGAACACGACGCCTCAGCCTTCGAAAAATCTTCCCCTTTTCGGCTACGAACTGTTCAAGTCCGCCCGCGAAGCCATCGACGCCAACCGGAAGTACTTTCAACGTCAGACGCAAAAAGAGTTGGACAATCTGAGGCAAGAGCAGAACGGAACGAAAGTTGAGACGAGGATAAGATCATCGAACAGTTCCGGAGATATTTTCGACACGCCGAATGACAACGTTCAAAGAACTGCGAGACGCAACGCAACTCAAGA
>JAYVOT010000140.1:0-2495 GCA_043757795.1 Chthonomonadaceae bacterium
TACTCTGAGAATCGTATTCCTGAAAACAGATGGCTTGCAATTGACAACCCCTCTTGCGCCGCCCAGCGCTTGATGATGTCCGGCGCAAAGCTCAATCGAGGCGAAGCGCGTTTCTCACCGGGGCGTTTGTTGCACCTTCCGCGCGCCTGACAAACCTGTTTTCGAAGGTTGTCCACTTCGACGGTCATTACTCGGCGGGGATTTCCCTCTTCACCCTCTTTCATTTTCAGGCTCCAGATTGAGTTGCTCCCCCTTGCGCAACTTGACGCATAGGAGGCGACACAGTGACGCATCGCTTTTCCCTCTTCAATCAGAGCTTTACTGGAAAGAAGTTCATCCAAAGTCCAAATCGAAGTGACCCCAGTCGATTCTTCTTTTTTTGTCATTTGACTCCTGTTAAGTCCGCATGATTCCCACTCCCTGCCTGGGCGACGCATCTCTTTCGCCAGATCGCGATGCCACTCCTCCATTCTGCTGAGCAAAGCGATTCCCGATCTGCCTTTCATTGAGAAGTTAGGTTCCAGGATTTCAAGCGAGACGCTTCCATCCGGCTTCGCGACCTCAGTCGGAACGAACTTGAGATTGTGAATGAAGTCGATAAGCGGGCCAGCCTGCCGCGGGTTGAGCATCGGGTTATTGATGAAGAAAAAGACGACAGACTGCCAGAAGTCTTCGTCTTCTTGCAATTCCGCAAGGCGTGTTGTCGCAAGCGTGCTTGCAAGCCGAATATCTCCTCCCAACGCTAGAGTTTGACACCACCGCAAAGCCGCCTCGATTGATAACTCTTTCGGAGCGAAAGGATATAGGTGAGCCGCTCGTTTTGTCAGCTTCATTTCCATTTCCGCAGTGCGAAGGTTTTTTCCTTCGCCGATATGCAGAAACCAGTTTTGATGTCTAAATCCCTTTTCAGTCATCCCCTCGAACCAGCCTTCGTCCAGAACTGACGGAACATCATATTTTGCAAGCAGGTGGCGAGCGAGCGATGCGAATTGACGGCGGGGATTGTGACTGTTCGGCGACCAACTCTCGGGAGTGCGAATCCAGAGGGCGCTGCGTTTTGCGAGAGTTTGAAGCGCCCAGAGAAAAGAGTTTCCCTTTTGCGGTCCAAGCGCCGCGATAGCAGGATCGATACTTAACAGGCGCGATTTAAATCCAAGATGAATGAGAAGTCGTAAAAAGGCTCGTTTATTGTCCGATTCAATCTCAAGCGAATCCCCATCAATATTGAGCAGTTTATCGTCATTTTGAGGGCGGAGATTCGGTGAGAAAGGAGCGGGATGAAGAAATGAATCCGCGGCAAGTTTGATCTCTTTGAGAAGAGGAGAGTTGATCTCCGTCTGGGGCAGGTCCCCCTGGAAGAGAACGCAGAGAGTTTCTTCAGGTTTTCGCCTGTACTTTCGCTCGGACAAGAGAGTCATCTGAGAACTCTTTCGCAGTCGAGCCATGCGCTCCTCATGCTCTTGCTGAATCGTTTTGTTCAATGTGACCGGAAATCCATTGCTTTTGCACCAGATCAAATACTCCTCTACAGACGCTATGCCGAGCGAGTCCAGGCGTTTTTTCAGTTTGAGTCTTGCCTGCGCCTCATTTTTTCGCTTCTCCGCGTACAGTAGTTCGTCTCTCCGATCTTGCCAATCCTTCCATAAAGCGGTCTTGAAGCCGTTTTCGCGACACCAGATTCTGTATGCTTCTGCGTCTTTCAATTCAAGCAGCGCTAAATGGCGTATCAACTTTCCTTCCGGAGTGGAGGCAGTTGCAGTTTTATTGGAGGCAGGGCTTTTCGGCAGAGGTTTAGGCATGATCAATCGACTCCAGAAAGAGAAAGCAATACTTTCATTTCGATTGAGATTCGGATTTTGATAAGTCCTTATTTGCAGAACTGTTCCGTTCAAGAGTACGGATGCTAAAAAGAGAACAAAGAGTGATTGACTCATTTAAGAAAAGTTAAAAGATTTACTGAAACCGGGTTGATGCCCTTCAACATAATGAAAAACCTCCTGCATGAGTAGGTAGTGAGTTGATCGAGTAAGACCGTTCTTCAGACCGACGAGATGCCCGCTTTGATGCGAATCGTCGCAAATCGACTGATTTGGCAAACATATACGGAAAACATAGAATAAAACTGCAGAATAGACAGGAAAATACAAGAAATTGAAAAATGAGCGTCTCTCTATTTCAAACTATTGGGCGAAACGGGACGGCGCAGACTGGTCTTGGCCGCCTATCTCGCATCAAGGTCCGAAGTGCATGCTCATAAACGGGCTAACAGGTTCGGGAGGCGACGCTTTCCCCTGGTATTTCCGACAGTCGAAGCTCGGCAAGCTCATCGGGACGCGTACTTGGGGCGGTCTCGTAGGACTTTCAGGCAATCCGGGTTTGATAGACGGAGCTACGGTGACAGTTCCAACCTTCGCCTTTTATAAGCCGAACGGAACCTGGGGAATCGAAGGGCATGGCATCGATCAGGACATTGAGGCGATCAACGACCCTGCGCT
>JAYVOT010000141.1:0-2493 GCA_043757795.1 Chthonomonadaceae bacterium
TGAACCAATCGACTGTTGCCCGGAAGTTCTTTTGGTGTGAGAGTTCGGAACACCTGTCCCCAATATCGGTAGAAATAGCGATCCCCCACCCGCCAACGCCAACGCCAGGTGCTGTCCACCAACTCCAAATAGCACTTGCCCGCTCCGAAAGGTTGGTAAGCGACGATAGGGTAGGGTCCATCCGAATTTTTTCGAGTGGAGTGAACCGCAAGAACGGTCGCCCCGGGCTTCGTCCGATTCACTCCTGACGCCCAGTACATTCCCGGAAGCGTCTCCCAGATATGTCGACTCTCGCCCTCGCTGTCGTCCAGTTGCATGATAGGGCTTCGCTTTCCCTCCGGCGTCAACTGCCATTGGAATGGCTCATCGGTCAGGATCGGATTGGGAGTCGGCGGGATCAAAACGGGCAAAATCGCGTCGAGCGGAGTTCCCGCATATTCGTGCGGCATGTGCTGTTCGCCGGCGATCACCAGCAGGCTTGCGCCTCTGTCTTCCACAAAACGGCGAATGGAGAGCAGTTGAGTATCGGAAAAATAGGCTCGCGGAACGTCTCCCAATACGATGATGTCGTATTCAAAAAGTTCCTTTTCCGTCGTCGGGAATCCTTTGATTTTGATGTTGCCGTCGCCGCCCGTGTTGGCGCTGTCTCCCTGAAGCAACAGACAGGCGAAATCGAGCGAGGTATCGCGCAAGATCGCGTTTTTAAGATAGCGATACTCGTAACGCGGCTCATCCTCCACGTAAAGAACTTTCAATTTTTTGCTGATGACGGTTTGAGGAAAAGAGCGTTTGTTGTTGTCAGAAGCGATCTCTGCCGGAAGAACGGCTGTCTCGACGGTGTAGAAGAACTGGCCGGCGTCTTTGGGAACGTAGTTGAAACGCACCTCCTGCTTCTGATCGTCCTTGCCGAGCTTCAGGGTTTCAGTCCCGACAGTCGCCCCGTTTCGCTTGAGCAGAATCGAGATCGTTTTGCCTGCATAGCCCCTCTGCGAAACTGCGGCGAAGACAGTCACGGAGTTGTTGACCCGGACGACATCGTCCGCGAGAACGCTGAGAATAGCGATATCCTTCGTCTTCGTAGGATCGCCTATCCCCATAACGCTCACTCGGACGCCTGCCTGTTTCGTCGCCTCCGCTACCGGAACCGGGTCTTCGCCGAGGTTGTGTCCGCCGTCGCTGATGATGAGCGCTCCGGCGATAGGCTGTCCTGCCAACTCCTCGAAAGGCTGGCGAAGGGCGGAACCCATCTGCGTCGAGTCGCCCGCCTGCGCGTCCGGTTGCAGATCGAAGCGAAAAGATTTCCGCTTATTGCTGTCAGTCGGAAGAGGAATATTGCGAGGACGCCCTGAAAAACTGTAGAGCCTCAGATTGTACTTCGCGGCAAGCTCAGTAAGCAGTTTCGCGTGATTCAAGACCTCCGAAGCCCTTGCAAGGCGAGTCATTCGCGTGAGCGCGCCGGGGCTGACCCCCGTTCCCGCCGCTTCCTTAGAGAGGAGGGCGTTCGGGAGTTTAGGGTCCGGGCGATTCATGCTGTCCGAGTTGTCCGCAAGGATCACGACGGAAGGTTTGACGACACTGGAGTGATTGATGCGCAAAACGGGTTGGGCGAGCATGGCAAGCAAAGCTCCGAGGGCTATCAGTCTCAGCGCTAAAAGCAGGGTCTTGAAGCTCCAGGAAGGGCGAGAGCCGTCCTTCCAATAGTTCCATCCGAACCAGAGCGCGGCGACGCAGAGGATCACTATCGTGACGAATAGGGGAGCGCGCGCCGCAAAAACGAGGCGGGTCTGATCGACTTTTTGCGAGGCGTCCTGCGGGATCCCGAGCAGACGTTGCACCCAGAGCGTATCGAAGAGGGTCAGTGGAATCAAGGGAACCTTTCGGCGGGATTGATGCGGCTTCTCGAGCGTGGGAATTCCGGTCTCTTCGCTGTTGAATCTCAACTGTTTTGACGAGACTCACGAAGTGAAGTTACTCTGCATTCAACTTCATTCTCGTTTCTTCAAAGCGTCTGAATAATCCTCTTTTGCATGTGAAGTTTTCAGGCTGTTTCCGGTAAACTAATAGAAACTAACCTGAGCGCGCAAAGTCGAAAAACGAGCCGAATTATTATTTCATGGAGATCGAAATGAAATGCAACTGCTCATGACTCATTCCACGATTTATCTTAAAGAGCCTGTTTTTCGGGAAGCTTTTCCTGAGTTTATCTCGTAATTAACATTATGATGTCCAAAGAGAGATACTTCTACTGATACAAACCGACCCTGAAGTTGTCTATGAACTCATTCTCAAGTTTCAAAGTGATATCGACGCTCTGAGAGAAGTAGTCACCGAACTGTTGAAACGTCTCAACAAAGACAGTCATAACAGCAGCAAGCCGCCCTCTAGCGACGGACGCAAACGCTGCACCAGTTCACTGCGTAGCAACCCCAGTGGCCAGCCAAGACATGCAGGGCAGCGCCTGCTGCCCAAAGAGAAGCCAGACAAAGTCATCGA